>JAICQP010000012.1 GCA_025937815.1 Gemmatimonadota bacterium | reverse complement strand
CTACCGTGCGGTGGAAGCGGTCGAAGGTCTCCACCGGCATGGGCTTGTTGACCTCGCCCCACCAGATCTCGTCGTGGACCTCGCCGTCGTCCACCAGGAACTTCGCGTCCGGGGAGCGTCCGGTGCGGGCCCCCGTGGTGGTGGCGAGCGCGCCGGACCGGACGAGCAGCCCTTCCCCGCGCCCGAGGGCATGCTCGACGAGGGCAGGGACGGGCAGATTGGCGTGAACGTGCTTCCGCGGCGCGATTCCGTGCTTCTCCAGGCCGATCGACTTGGCGGTCAAAGGCTCTCCTTCTGTCGCTTTCCCATGAAAAAAGGGGCTGTCACGATAAAGGAAGCCCGATATTCGGGCCACCGGGCGTCACGGCCCGCGAAGCACCCCCGTTCGCCGGTTGCCCGTCCTCGGTTCTTCGGGGGGATTGACAGGACACGGTTTCCATAGTACCGAATAGGGTCTGGGAGCCCCTGAAACGCAGCCAAGGAGAGGCGCATGCGTCGGCATTTTCGTAAGCTGCTCTTCGGAGCGGGATTCGTTCTGCTCATCTCGCCCTTCGAGTGCACGTTCTGGTACTGCGATCGCCACAGCTTCGAGCCGCCGATCTGCGAGATCTTCTTCGTCAGCTAGATCGTCCGGTTCGGCGACCGGTTCCTAATCGGGAGGAGAGTGACGCCGTGCGTCGTCATCTGAGAAAAGTCCTGTTCGGGGCGGGATTCGTCCTGCTGATCTCGCCGTTCGAGTGCACGTTCTGGTATTGCGACAGGCACAGCTTCGAGCCGCCGATCTGCGAGATCTTCTTCCAGGAAGCTTGAGGACGGGTCGGGTAGACGACTTTTCCCTTTTCCAGGAGAGTGGACGCGTGCGCCGTCATCTGCGAAAGGTCCTGTTCGGGGCGGGATTGATTCTCATCATCACGCCGTTCGAGTGCACGTTCTGGTACTGCGACCGTCACGAGTTCGAGCCGCCGATCTGCGACGAGCTGTTCTTCCCGGTGTAGGGACTCTGTAACGCCGGATCCGAAGTCGGTGGCGAGTAGCGCGAAGGCCCGGAGAGGATCCGGGCCTTCGTCTTTCCGCCTGTCGTTTGCGGCCCCGAACACCCCGGTCTAGTTTCTTCCCGGGCCCCTAACTCAACGGTAGAGTATCGGCCTTTTAAGCCGAGAGTTGTGGGTTCGAATCCCACGGGGCCCACCATGGTGCCGGCGTCTCCCCCTCATGCGTCTCCTCGCACTTGTGACCCGCCCTCCCGGGCATGTATATAGCTGGCCCTCATGCGCTCCTTTTTTCTTCTCGTAACGCTGACCCTCTGTGTCGCCGCCTCCGCGGGCGCGCAGATTCCGTTCGACAACAACCGGAACCAGGGCGTGGGGGTCACGGCCGGAATGGCCTCGGGCGCAGGGATATCGTACCAGGAGATCCTCCCGTCGGCGCTCGGCTATCGCGCCGCGATCCTCGCCTGGAAGACGGGCGACTCCTCGTTCTTCGACATCGGGGTCTCGGGCCTGCGAATCCTGTCCGACGACGGCCGGAGGCGCATCTACCTGGTCGCCTCCATGGCCTGGTGGCGACGCTCGGACGAGGAGACCGAGGTGGAGTTCGACGACGAGGGGAACCTGATATCGGAGCGCGTCTTCGACGACGTGGACGACAGCGGCGCGCTGGGGGCCGGCGCCGGCGTCGAGCTGCCGCTCGGTTCCAGCACGGCGATCTCTCTGGAAGCTGTGTTCACGTACTGGACCGACAGCGGCGACCTGATCCCGGCGCCGCAGGCATCGCTTCACTGGTTGTTCTGAGGCGACGCGCCTGCGCGAGCCGCGATCTTCCCGGGTCTCGTCGCACCGCGACGTGGCCAGCGTCTACGATGCGATGGCCGAGACGTACGACGAGATCCACGCGCAGCCGTTCTACATCACGCAGTACGAGACCTACGCCGAAGACCTGCTCGACCGCCTGACGGACTGGCGCGGGCGAGTGCTCGACCTGGGCTGCGGGACCGGCATCCACACGCGGGCGGTGGCTGAGCTCGCCGACTGGGTCGTGGGCATCGACGTCTCGCCGCGCCTCGTCCGCAAGGCGCAGGTCAAGCTGCGCGACGCTCGCGGTTCGGTGGTGGTGGGGGATGCCAAGTACATGCCATTCACGGATGGCGCGTTCGACTCCGCGCTCTCGTATGGGGAGCCGCTGAGCCACATCGAAGATCCCGGCGCGGTACTCGCCGAGCTCGCGCGTGTGATGCGGCCCGGCGGTCGCGCGATCCTCTCCGTCGACAACGAATGGAACCTCCGCACGCTGACGAGCCCCCGGCGCTTTCTCCAGGCTGCGTCTTCCCGGGGGGGAGCGGTGCGGGACTGGGAATTCTACGACGACGGCGGCCATGCGGTGCGCCTGTCGCTGAAGACGTTCACCCACGCCGAGCTGACCGCGCTCTTGTCGCGGAATGGCTTTCGGGTGGAAGACACGGTCGGGATCCACGTCTTCACCCTGGTGGCGCCGCTGGCCACCGACGCGCGCGGTAACGACTGGCGCGCCCGCGCCTTCCGGGTGCTGCATGGTCTCGATCGCCGGCTCGCCCGCCGCTTTCCGTTCAATCGACTCGGCTACTCCAAGATCGTGGCCGCCCGCCGGATTTAGGTTGGCCGCGAAGAAGGGCCTCCCGCGGGGATACCCGAAATCGGTACCCCTTGTGTGTTACGCCTGACAGATTCCCCTCGACGGTCGCTCTAGGATCTGATTCGGGTCGCTCACCTGGAGGGATGATGGACACGATACGGCTTTCGAAGGTCTTCGCGACTATGGCGATGCTCTCGGCGCTGCTCGCGCCCGGCGCCGCCTGGGCGCAGCACCGCGTCTTGCTGCCCGAAGGCACGGTACTGACGGTCACGACCGACCAGCGTCTGAGCTCTGCGTCGATGACGCAGGGGACGAGGTTCACCACCACGGTCGAGGATTCGATCAACGTCGAGGGATACACGGTGATCCCGGCCGGCAGCCGGATCGCTGGTGTCGTGACGATCGTGCGCAGGGCGAATCGGAACGAGTCGGGAGTCCTGGGAGTCGAGTTCGACGAGCTGCGAATCGCGGGCGGCGGCACGCGGGCCATCGAGGGCAAGCTGACGAGCACGGACCCCGCGGAGCGCCGGCAGATCGACGCGCGCGGAGACGCGCAGGTTGTGCTGGTCGGCGGACGGCAGGGGGTCGGCGGAGTGATCGGCGCCATCGGCGCGGGCCAGGAATCCGATCCCGTCTCCGGAATACTGGGCGCGATCGGCGCGCTCCTTTCCGAAGGGTCCGACGTCGAGCTGCCGGCGGGCACGCGGGCGGCGGTCCAGCTCGAGCGCTCGATCGTGCTGACCGCGGTTGGCGCTCCGGCGAGGCGCCCCGATGCGTTCACGATCTACACCGCCGCGGAGACGGTCCGAGCCGCCCAGGAGGCGCTGCGGAGCCGCGGCTACTACCGCGGGCCGATCGACGGGAATCTGACGGACGCCACGCAGCGCGCGCTGCTCGCGTTCCAGATCGACAACCGCGTCCTCGCCACCGGGAACCTCGACGGCCGCACCGCCGAGCTGCTGGGGCTGGATGTCGGGCTCGCGGTGGCGCTCACGCCGAACGAGGCGAGCTACCTGCGGGGCCTCGCGCAGGATCTGGTCAACCGCTGGCGGGCCTCGATCGACGTGACGAACGCAGGTCGAATGGACAGCCGGCGTGTCTACGGGGACGACGAAGTGGGCTTGTGGTTCGCGCTCTCGGCGTTCGCCGATGCCACCGGGCTTTACGAGCAGGTCGTCAGGACGTCGGGAAACGTTCCGGGCCTGGCGGCGGCCGGCGCCGCGCTGGTCGATTCCGCGCGCGACGTGGACGAGGCGATGGTCGGGGTCCGGGTACCGGCTCGCATCCAGCGGTCCTGGGACGCGGTTCGAGAGGAGATGCGGATCCTCGATCCGCAGTACGCGGGCCGCTAGAGATGGAGCGCGGACGAAATCGACAAAGCCCCGCGCGAGCCGTACGAGTCGACCAGGGAAGATGCAAGATACCTGCATGCAAGGAGGCTCTCGTGCGTCGTCATTTCAGGAAGCTGCTCATGGGATCGAGTTTCCTCGTCCTGATCTCGATCGAAGAGTGCGTGTTCCGGTTCTGCGAGCTGACCAACTTCGAGCCGCAGATCTGCGACCAGTTCGATATCTAGGCGTCTCGGTCACCCGCGAGGCTCGAGCGACCCGTAGACGAGCGCTCCGTCGACGAAGAGCGCCCTGACCCGGGTCTCGGGCTGACGGAACACGCACTGGACGAAGAGCTCTAGGGGGTCGCCAGTGGCGTCCGACGGTGGCTCGAGGAGGAGCAGGTCGGCCGCCATGCCCGGGGCGAGACGGCCCGTCGTCCCGTCCAGGTCGAGCGCCCGGGCGCCCCCGAGGGTCGCGCGGTAGAGGATCTCCGCGGGTGCCGGCCGATCCAGGTAGGACAGGTGCCGGGCGGCGTCGAGCAGCGAGAGCTGCGGGCCCGCCCCCACGTCGGATCCGAGCCCGATCTCGACGCCCGTTTCGCGCGCCGTCGCCAGCGGGAAGGCGCCTGAGCCGAGAAAGGCGTTCGAGCTAGGGCAGCAGGCCACCGTCGCGCCCGCCCGGGCGATCCGCTGGAACTCGCCGGCGCCCAGATGAATCGAGTGCGCGAAGATCGAGCGCTCGCCAGCCAGCCCCGCGCGTTCGTATACGGCCAGGTAATCGGGCATGCCCGGGAAGAGCCGCCGCACGGCCTCCATCTCGTCGGCGGACTCCGACAGGTGGGTCTGGACGCGGAGGCCGGCGGCGCGCGCGGCCTCGCCGGCCGCGGCCAGGAGTTCGCTCGAGCACGCGGGCGCGAAGCGCGGCGTGACGGCCACGTGGAGCCGATCACCGGCCGCGCCCTCCCACCGCTCGGCGAGGTCGAGCGTCGCCCGAACGCCCCCCGCCGCGGGCGCGAGCAACTCGGATGGGGCCTCGCGATCCATCAGCACGTTGCCCATCACGACCCGGAGGCCGCTCGCGGCCGCCGCCTCGAAGGCCCGGTGCGTGGCTTCCGCATGTACGGTTGCGAAGACGGCCGCGGTTCCGGTCCCGGCCGCCGCCACCGCGCCGAAGAATCGCGCGGACTCCCGCGCCGCGTGCTCGGGGTCGGCGAAGGCCGCCTCGGCGGGGTAGACGTGCCGGGCCAGCCACGTGAGCAGCGGATCGCCGTAGCGCGCGCGGACCGGCAGCTGCGGGAGATGCACGTGCGCGTCGACGAACGCGGGCAGGATGAGCGCGCGGCCCACGTCGATCGCCACCCGTGGAGCGAGCTCCTCACGCCAAGCGCCGACGCCGGCGATCGTGCCCGCGGAACCGATCTCGACGAACCCGTCCTCGAACGCCTCCGCGGATGCAGGGTCGACGGGACTCAGTACCCGCCCCCGGAGCAGGACCCCGCCGGACCGCCCGCTCAAGTGTCGAGCACGGCGCCCTTCTCCGCCTCGGCGCGCCGGAGTGCGGCGACGAGCGCTTGCGGGTCGACCGTCCCCAGCAGTTCCCCCTCACGGACGACGAGGAGTAGCTGGTCGGAGAGCTGGCTCAGCCGCTCGACCAGCTCCGCCGCCGACGCAGTGGGCTGGATGAGCTGATGCTCCTCGGGCGCCGAGACGATCTCGGCGGCGCGGATGTCGGGCCGATCGCGAGCGGCTTCCTCGAGCGCGGCGCGGCTCACGACGCCCACCAGTCTTCCGTCCCGCTCGATCACCGCCAGCTCGCCGGCCCCCGGCACGGCGAGCGCCTGCGCGAGGCCCGCGCGCACGCTCTGGTCGCCGCGGATGGCGGGCACGCGATCCGTCATCAACTCGCGAACGGTCACCCCCTCGACCGCGTCCTTGAGCCGCGCGATGCGGATGCTGTTCGTGGCTGCGCTCCACAGGAACCAGCCTATCAGGACCTCCCACAGCCAGCTCAGATTGCCGGTCGTGAGGACGAGCAGCGCCCCCACGGACATGAACAGGGCCGCGATCACCTGACCGGTGCGCGCGGCGCCGACGGTGGCGCGCTCGACGTCACGGGTTCGCCACCAGAGAATCGCGCGCAGGATCCGCCCCCCGTCCAGGGGGACCCCGGGGATCAGGTTGAAGACGGCGAGCGCCACGTTGATGACGCCCAGCCACCACAGCCCGGCCCGAAGCGCGGGGGAGATCATGGGCTCCAGAGATTCCCCCACGACCAGGATCACGGCGCCCAGCGCGAACGAGAGGGCGGGTCCCGCGGCGGCGATGAGAAACTCCGACGCCGCGTCACGGGGCTCGTCCTTGAGCTTGGCTGCTCCGCCGAATATGAACAGCGTGATCTCGTCGACGTTCACGCCGCGGGCCCGCGCCACCAGCGAATGCGAGAACTCGTGCGCGAGCACGCTGACGAATAGCGCGAGCGCGAGTCCGGTCCCGAGCGCCCAAAGGACGAGCGGCTGCGTGCCTGGCAGCTGCTGCGGCAGGTACCCGGTCGCCAGCGACCAGGCCACCAGCAGGAAGATCAGGAACCAGCTCGGGTCGAGGGTCACGCGAATCCCTGCCAGCTGGAACACCGGTATCGGGGAGCGCGCCATGGGTCAAGGTTAGGTGGCGCCCTCCACCGCGGCTACATTCGAGCTTCGTGAGCGAACGTCCTCCAACTCCGCCCGCGGGGCGCCGCGTCCGGTCTCCCATCGCCGTCCGCGGCGCCAGGCAGAACAACCTGCAGGGCGTGGACGTCGACTTCCCGCGCCCGCGGCTCTCCGTGATCACGGGCGTCAGCGGGTCCGGCAAGTCATCGCTGGCGCTCGATACCATCTACGCCGAGGGCCAGCGCCGGTACGTCGCGTCGCTCTCGACGTATGCGCAGCAGTTCCTCGAGCGCCTGCCTCGCCCGGAAGTCGACTCGATCGAAGGTCTGCCGCCCGCCATCGCTATCGAGCAGGCCAACCCCACGATGAACCGCCGCTCGACGGTGGGGACCGCCACCGAGGTCTACGACTTCCTGCGTCTCCTGTTCGCCCGCGCCGGCACGCTCGTCTGCCCCGCGTGCCGCACGCCGGTCCGCCCGCTGACGCCGAGCGCCGTCGCCGCGTCCCTGGCGGGCGAGGCGGCGCGGGCATGGTACGTCACGTTCGGACTGCCGATATCCCCCGCCCTCACCCATGACGTCCTGGTCGAGAACCTCCGGGCGCTCGGCTTCGTGCGGCTGCTCGCGAACGGAGCCGAGCTCCACCTCGACGAGATCGACGGGATGGATCTGGTCCGCATGGCGCCGCTGTTCGTGGTCGTCGACCGCGTCGGCGGGGAGGCGGGGACCGCGCGGCTCGCGGAGGCGGTCGAGCGCGCCTACGCCGAAGGCGAGGGCGAGGCGGTGGTGTTCGAGCGCGGCGCGACGAGTCCGGAGGACGGCCGCCGGTACAGCCGGCACTTCCGCTGCGACGGCTGCGCGCGCACGTTCCCGCACCCGCGGCCGACCCTCTTCTCGTTCAACAACCCATACGGCGCTTGCCCGGCGTGCGGCGGGTTCGGAAATCTGCTGGAGTTCGACCCCTCCCTGGTGGTGCCCGACCCCTCGCGCTCGCTGAAGGACGGCGCGATCGACCCCTGGACGAAGCCGCGCTACGCCGCCCGGCGAGAGCGCCTCCGCGCCCGGGCGCGCGCCGCCGGTATCGCCTGGACGGCACCCTGGTCCGATCTGCCGGCGGACGCTCGCAACGCGCTCCTCCACGGGGGGCGCTACGGCGGCCAGCGGTTCGAAGGCGCGATCCCGTTCCTCGATGATCTGACGCGCAAGAAGTACAAAGCGTACGTCCGCTTCTTCCTGCGCCGTTATCAATCGTACCGGGAGTGCCCGGGCTGCGGCGGCTCCAGGCTCAGGCCCGAGGCGTCGTGGGTGGAGGTCGGAGGCCGGGCGATCACCGATCTCGTCGCCTGGCCGCTGCCCCGGGTAGCCGAGTGGCTGCGCGCGCTCGGGCCGGGCGACGCTCCCGCCGAGATCCTGGGGCCGATCCTGCAGGAGCTCGAGCGCCGGGTGGGACTCCTCGTCGACGTGGGCCTCGAGTACATGACCCTCGACCGGCTCACCCGCTCGCTCTCGGGCGGCGAGGCGCAGCGGATCGGGATCGCGAACGCGCTCGGGAGCCCGTTGACCGACGGCGTGTACGTGCTCGACGAGCCGACGGTCGGCCTCCACGCGCGCGACACGGGACGGATCGTGGCGCTCCTTCGCGACCTCACCGCTCGCGGGAACACCGTGCTGGTGGTCGAGCACGACCTCGACGTCGTGCGCGCCGCCGACCACGTCGTCGAGCTGGGCCCGGGCTCGGGAGCGAACGGCGGGCGGCTCGTGTTCGCCGGCACTCCCGAGGCGTTGGCCGCGGCGGAGACCCGCACGGGCGCGTGGCTCCGCGGCGAGACGACCCTGCCCGAGCGCAAGCGCCGCCCGCCGGTCGGCCCCTGGCTGGCCGTCCGCGGCGCGCGCGAGCACAACCTCGCGGACATCGACGTCGAGATCCCGCTCCGCGCGATGACCGCGGTGACCGGCGTGTCGGGATCGGGGAAGTCGACGCTGGTGCACGACGTCCTGTACCGCGGCCTCGCCGCGCGAATGGGCGAGGCCACGACGCGCGGCCACCTCGGCGAGGCGGTGGGGGAGCACGACGAGATCACGGGCGTCGAGTGGCTGGCCCGCGTGGCCCTCGTCGATCAGTCGCCGATCGGCAAGAGCCCGCGCTCCAATCCGGTCACCTACGTCCAGGCGTTCGATCCGATCCGCCGGCTCTTCGCCGCCACGCCCGCCGCTCGGCGGCGCGGATTCGGACCTGGCCATTTCTCCTTCAACACGAAGGAGGGCCAGTGTCCGGAATGCAAAGGCGACGGGCACCAGCGGATCGAGATGCACTTCCTGCCCGACGTGTTCGTGACCTGCGGCTCGTGTCACGGGACGCGGTTCCGGCCCGAGGTCCTGCAGGTCGAGTGGCGCGGCCGGTCGATCGCCGGCGTCCTCGCGCTGACCGTCGAGGAAGCGGTCCGAATCCTGGAGGGAGAACCCGCCGCCGCACGCGCGCTCCGCGTGCTGCGCTCGGTCGGCCTCGGCTATCTTGCGCTCGGACAGCCGGCGACGACGCTCTCGGGCGGCGAGTCGCAGCGGCTCAAGATCGCGCGCGAGCTCTCGCGCACGTCCGCGGGACGCCGCAAGGCGCCGGCGCGCGGGACCCTGTACCTGCTCGACGAGCCGACCACGGGGCTGCACGGCGACGACATGCGCGCGCTCGTCCGGGTCCTCGACGAGCTCGTCGCGCGCGGCAACACGGTCGTGATCGTCGAGCATCATCTGGACATGATCGCGCGGGCCGACTGGGTCGTGGACCTGGGACCCGAAGGAGGCGCGGGCGGCGGTCGGGTAGTCGCGGCCGGCCCGCCGGAGGCGGTGATGGACAACCCGGACTCGCACACCGGACGGGCGCTGGCCTCGCGCCGCGCCGCGCGGGAGGAGCGCCTGGTCCCGTGCACGTGAGCGCGTCGGTCCGCTTCGCGGTCTTCGCGGTCGCGGGCGCGATCGCGGCGTGCTCCGACGCGGGCGGGCCGGTGGGCTCGCCGGGCGGGCGCGACGGCCTCCAGCTCGTGTATGCGACCCCGCGCCTGCGCGTGGTGCCCACGGACGGGCCGCGCCGCGTGCGCATCGGGCTCGTGGTCCGACGCCAGAGCGACGGCGGCGGCTCGGAGCCGCTGCCCGACGCCCGGCTCGTGGTCGCGCGCGAAGAGGGGCGGGGAGTGCCGGCGGCGGAGGCCGTGGTCACCGGCCCCGAGGGGCTCGCCTCGGTGGACATCGAGATGCCTGCGTCCCCGGACCTCACGCGCATCGTCTTCCGGATGGAGAGCGACGCAGGCTCGTACCTGCCGTTCGACATCGTCTCGGCGCCCGTCTTCCAGATGGACCTGGCGGCGGGCCAGGTCGTCGACCGGCTCGACGTGCCCAAGGGCGGCGCGATCCTGCGGTTCCGGCTGGACGCCGACGCCGACGTCATCCTGATTCCCTACGAGACCGATCCCGACCGCTCCGGCGCCGCGTACAGGATCCTGTATCAGGGCTCGACGCCCGGGCCCGCCGCCGCGGCGTTCGGCGCCGACCCGCCGCGACTGCCGCAGGCGCTCGCTCCCCGTGCCGAGGCCGGTGACGTGGTGGAGGGTGGGCCGGCGGACCGGCGGGTCCTGGAGCCCGCCGCCGTGCCGCAGAGTCTCGACATCGCGTCGTGCATGGTGTCGGCCAGCCGCAAGGCGCCGCTGCGCTACCTGGGCACCCGCATCGCGCTGTACGTCGATGTCCCGCCGGGCGAGCATCAGGCGCGCATCGACTCGATCGGTCGGGCCTTCGACGAGAGCATCTATCCGAGGAACGCCGATCTCTTCGGCGTGGCCTCCGACCTCGATGGCAACGGCGTCGTGTTCGTCATCATGACGCCCGAGCTCCGCGACGTGGACGGCGTGTACTGCGACTCCATCCGCCGCGTGGGCACCGAGGCGTTCTTCCTCGGCTGGGACGACGGTCATCCGCTGGACCGCGTGCTGGGCACGCTCACCCACGAGCACCAGCACCTCATCAACGCCACGCATCACGTGGCCTCCGACGGGGCCGTCGGCGACGAGCGCTGGGTGAACGAGGGCCTCTCGCTCGCCGCGGAGGCGCTGCACGGCTACTGGCGTGAGTCTTTGATCCGCCTGTGGGAGTTCCTGAACGGGCAGAACGGCGGCCTTTCGATGCTGCCCCTCGACTACGTGCCGGCGTTCGACAACCGCTACATGGCGTTCTTCCTCTACCTCGAGGACCGCTTCGGCCCCGGGGCGCTGAAGGCGCTCTCGACGAGCGGCAGGCGGGGCGTCGACAACCTGGAGTTCGTGACCGGGATGGCGTTCGAGGACCTGCTCCGGGACTGGTTCGTCGCGGTGGCGGTGTCGAACAGGGGGATCACCGACGACCCGCGCTACACGTATCGCTCCGTCGACCTGATGGGCATGACCGAGGAGATCGCGGGATGCGAGTGCTCTCCCGTGGAGACGTTCACGGGGATGCGGCTCGAGTCGCTGCACCTCTCGACCACCTTCGACGCGTCGCGCATGCTGGATGGAGCCGACGCCGACTACTACCGGCTGCTGCCGCCGCCGGGCTCCTCCGAGACGACGTACGACGTGTACTTCGACGCCTTCGGCCGCGAGTTCGTCGAGATCGCGGCGGCGAGGGTCCGCTGAGCCTCCTCGCGCCGTTCCTGTCGGAGCGCGGACGCGCCGCCCGGATGCCCGAGGGGATCCGCGTGTGGGGCGAGCGCGCCGCCCGCGCCGGAGGGCTCGACGCCACGATGGGCGTGATCACCGCGCCGGCCTCGATCCTGGGCGGCGCCGGCGACGCGTACTCGATCGCTTCGCTGCCCCAGGTGCGTCAGGCGTTCGCCGCGTGGCCGCCGGCCGAGGTGTTCCCGTACGCGCCGGTGGCGGGCACGCGCGCCTTCCGCGAGGGGTGGCGGCGCTGGATCGGGATGAAGGCGGCGGGCGACTTCTCCCGATCCGGGCCGCTGGAAGAGCGGCTCACGCTGCCGGTCGCGACGGCGGGCGTCAGCGGCGCGCTGGGCGCTGTCGGGCACCTCGTGCTCGACCCCGGCGATCCCGTGCTCGTCCCCGACCGCCGCTGGGACGGCTACGACACGACGTTCGGGACCGTGAACGGCGCGCGCGTGGAGCCGGTGCGGCTCTTGGACGGCGCGGGCTGGGATCTCGACGCGTGGCGGGAGGCCATCTCGGCGACGGCGCGGGAGCGCGGGCGGGCCGTCTGCGTGGTCAACTTCCCGCACAACCCGACCGGTTACGTCCCCTCCGAGAGCGAGGCCGAGGCGTTCGCGGCGCTGGCCGCCGCGGCGGCCGAGGAGACCGGCGGGCACGTGGTGGTCCTCTGCGACGACGCGTACGAGGGATACGTCTACTCCGACCGCCCGCGCACGTCGCTGTTCTACCGGCTGGTCGATCGCCACCCGCGGCTGTTGCCGATCAAGTGCGACGGGATCACGAAGGAGCTCCTGTTCTGGGGCGGCCGGCTGGGCTGCGCCACGACGGCCTTCTCGCAGGCCGCCGGGCCCGAGGCCCGCGCCGCCGCGGAGGCCAAATGGGAGAACAAGCTCTCCGCCGTCGTCCGCGGCATGATCTCTTCCGCTTCGACGCCAGTGCAGACCCTGATCGGGAGGCTGCTGGCAGATCCGGAAGCGCTCATCGAAGCCCGCGCGCCCCTCCTCGCGTCGCTCGCCGAGCGGCATCGAGCGATGGAGCGCGCGCTGTCGGCTGCCCCGGCGCGCGCGGCGTTCCGGCCCGACCCGTTCCACGGGGGCCTGTTCGCGCTCCTCAACCTGACCAGGGGCGATGCCCCGGGGGCGGCACGGATCCTGCTCTCTGGACCGAGGATCGGAGTCGTCCCGTTCGGGATGTCGGGGCAGGACCTCAACGCGCTGCGGGTCACGTACGCGACCGTCCCGATCGACCGGATCGAAGACCTGATCCGGGAAGCGGCGGAGGCCGCGCGGGCGAGCGGGGGGTAAACCGCGCCGACTTGAACCGCATCGCGCGTCGGCGTAAGTTTCAGTCCGCCCACGAATTCCCTTCAAGTCGAGCAGCGTCGAGTCGACATGCGGAGGACTCCACTGCACCCGGCCATTCTGGGCATAACCCCCTTCCATCGTCCGGATCCGCGACTCGCCATCGCGATAAGCCGAGCGGGCGCGCTGGGCGCGCTCGACCTTGGAAGGGACGCCGCGGCCGCGAGCGCGGCCCTGCGATCCGTCGCCGAAGCGGGGATCGCGGGGCTGGGCGTACGCGTCCATCCCGGCTATGAGCCCCGTCCCGAGGATCTTCCCGATGCGATCGAGTTCGTGATCGCGGAGGCCTGTGGGGATCTCGCGCGCTGGGGATCGCGGCGGGTCTTCGCCCGCGCCGTGTCCCTCGAGGAGGCCGAGCGCGCGATGGCCGCCGGCGCTGCGGCGGTGCTGGCGGCCGGCCACGAAGGGGGCGGCCGCGTCGGCGAAGAGTCGACGTTCGTCCTCCTCCAGCGCCTGCTGGCGAAGATCGCGGCACCGGTATGGGCGCACGGCGGCGTCGGGATCCACACCGCGGCCGCCTGCGCGGTGGGTGGCGCGGCGGGAGTCGTCATCGACAGCCAGCTCGCGCTCGTGCGGGAGTCGACGCTATCCGAGGAGATCCGGCGCGCGATCGCGGCGATGGACGGGACCGAGACCACGCTCCTCGCGGGGCGGCGCGTGTTCACGCGTCCCGACCTGCCGCTGATCGAGGAGCTGCGGGAAGCGGACGCCGCCGCCGTCGATCGCGCGCTCGGAGGCGACGAGCTGCGCGGCCAGCTCGTTCCGGTCGGTCAGGACGCCGCCTTCGCGAGATCGCTGGCGGAGAGCCACGTGACCGCGGGGGGCGTCGTCCAGGCGCTGACCCGCGGGATCGCCTCGCACGTCGCCGCCGCCCGCGAGAGCCGCCCGCTCGCGCCGGGCGCCCCGCTCGCCGCCGAACACGGCACCGAGTACCCCGTCCTCCAGGGACCCATGACGCGAGTCAGCGACCGCGCGGCCTTCGCCGAGTCGGTGGCGGCCGCGGGCGGGCTCCCGTTCCTGGCGCTCTCGCTGATGCGCGGCGACGCGCTGAACGAACTCCTCGACGAGACCGCCGCGCGGCTCGGCGACAGGGCGTGGGGCGTCGGCGTACTGGGGTTCGTCCCCGCCGAGCTCCGCGCCGAGCAGCTGGAGGCGATCGCCTCCCGGCGGCCGCCGTTCGCCCTCATCGCGGGCGGCAGGCCATCGCAGGCGCGCCGCCTCGAGGATCAGGGCATCCCCACCTACCTCCACGTTCCCTCGCGCGGGCTCCTCGACATGTTCCTCAAGGATGGCGCGCGCCGATTCGTGTTCGAGGGCCGGGAGTGCGGCGGCCACGTGGGCCCGCTCTCCAGTTTCGTCCTCTGGCAGAGCCAGATCGACCGGCTGCTCGCCTTCGAGAGATTGCCGGAGGTCTCGGTGGTCTTCGCGGGCGGGATCCAGGACGCCAGATCGGCGGCGATGGTCGCCGCGATGGCCGCTCCGCTCGCCGCCCGCGGCGCGCGGATCGGGGTGCTCATGGGCACCGCGTACCTGTTCACCCGCGAGGCGGTGACGACCGGCGCGATCGTACCGGCCTACCAGCAGGCGGCGATCGACTGCGCGGGGACCATCCTGCTGGAGACCGCTCCCGGTCACGCCACGCGCTGCGCGGAGTCGGCGTACACGCGCGGCTTCCGCGCCGAACGCGAGCGGCTGGAGAAGTCGGGCGCCGAGCCCAAGGAGCTCTGGGCGCGCCTCGAGCACATGAACCTCGGCCGCCTGCGGATGGCGTCGAAGGGCTTGAAGCGCGTCGGTGACGGGCTCGTCGCGCTGGGCGAGGAGGAGCAGAAGTCGGAGGGCATGTACATGATCGGGCAGGTCGCGGCGCTGCGCGATGAGCCGTGCTCGATGGAGGAGCTCCACCGCGAGGTCAGTGAGGGCGCCACGGCCTGGATCGAGTCCGTCGCGATCGCCGAGCCGCAGGCGCCGCCGGGGAGGCGGCCGTCGGACATGGCGATCGTCGGGATGGCGTGCGTGTTCCCCGGAGCCTCCGACCTCGACGCCTACTGGTCGAACATCGTGCGTGGGATCAACGCCATCCGCGAGGTGTCGCGGGAGCGCTGGGATCCGGACATGTACTACGATCCCGATGGCAAGGCGGGACAGACGACGCCCTCGAAATGGGGCGGGTTCCTCGATCCCGTCCCCTTCGAGCCCACGCGCTACGGGATCCCGCCGCGGTCGCTGCCTTCCATCGACCCCGCGCAGCTCCTGTCGCTCGAGGTGGCGCGGCGCGCGCTCGAGGACGCGGGCTACGGGGCCCGCGAGTTCGACCGCGAGCGGACCGCCGTCGTGTTCGGTACCGAGGGGGGCTCCGACCTCTCGCACGCCTATGGCTTCCGGGCCCTGTATCCGCGCTACGCCGGCGCGATCCCGCCCGAGCTCGACGAGGTCCTGCCGGTCGCCACCGAGGACACCTTCCCCGGCGTGCTCGCGAACGTCATCAGCGGGCGCATCGCGAACCGGCTCGATCTCGGCGGCGAGAACTACACGGTCAACGCCGCCTGCGCGTCGTCGCTCGCCGCGGTGTCGGTCGGCATCCACTGGCTGGAGTCGGGGACCTGCGACATGGTCCTGGCCGGCGGCGCGGACCTCCACTGCGGCATCGGGGACTTCCTCATGTTCTCGAGCGTTCACGCGCTGTCGCCGGGCGGACAGTGCCGGACATTCGACCAGAGTGCGGACGGCATCTCGATCGGCGAGGGCGTCGGAGTCGTGGTGCTCAAGCGGCTGGCCGACGCCGAGCGCGACGGGGACCGCATCTACGCGGTCATCAAGGGCATCGCCGGCTCGAGTGACGGCAGGAGCCTGGGCCTGACCGCGCCGCGACTCGAAGGGCAGATCCGCGCCGTCGAGCGCGCGTGGGACCTGGCGGGGGTGCCGCGCGAGTCGGTGGGTCTCATGGAGGCGCACGGCACCGGCACGGTGGTCGGCGACAAGACCGAGCTCCAGTCGATGGAGCGCGTCTTCGGCGGGCGCGGCGTCCAGCCGGGCGCCTGCGTCCTGGGATCGATCAAGTCCTCGATCGGGCACTCGAAGGCCGCCGCCGGCGTGGCGTCCCTGATCAAGGTCGCGCTCTGCCTCCATCACGGCGTGCGCCCGCCGACCCTCAACCTCCAGCGCCCGAACCCGTACTGGAACCCGGAGACCAGCCCGTTCTCGTTCCGCGACCGGTCCCACCCTTGGATGGACCGCTCGCGAGTGGCGGGGATCAGCGCGTTCGGCTTCGGCGGCACGAACTACCACGCCGTGGTCGCGAGCCACGACGGCGGCGGGGCGCCGGAGTCGGGGTTGCCCGAGTGGCCCGAGGAGCTGTTCCTCGTGCGGGGTGCCGGCCACCCAGAGGCCCGCGCCCGCGCGGAGCGCCTGCTGGCCCTGGCCGAAGCCGAATGGCCGTGGGCTCTCCGGGAGCTGGCGCGCGCCGCCGCGCTCGGCGGCGAGCCCGTGCGGTGGGCGATCGTGGCGCGCTCGCACGAGGACCTGGCCGCGAAGCTGAGGCGGGCGCTGGCGGGCGAGGCCGACGGCCAGGCGATCTTCGCGCGCGAGCCCTTCGCCGACACGCCGGGGAAGGTCGCGTTCCTGTTCGCGGGCCAGGGCAGCCAGCACGTCGACATGCTCGCCGATCTGTACGTCGCGTTTCCGGAGCTTCGGGGGGAGCTCGAGGCCAATCCCGAGATCGCGGCCCGCATGTTCCCGCCGCGCGCCTTCACGCCGCGGGAGCGCGCGGTGCAGGAGGCGGCGCTCACCCGTACCGACGTAGCCCAGGTGGCGCTCGGGCTGGCGGACACCGCGATGGCGCGGGCGCTCGCCCGCGCGGGCGTCGTCCCCGACATGCTCGCCGGGCACAGCTACGGCGAGCTGGTGGCGCTCGCTCAGGCCGGCGCGTGGGACGCGAGCGATGTGGCGCGGCTCTCGCGGGCGCGCGGGCGCGCGATCCTGGACGCGGCCGGCGCCGATCCGGGCGCGATGGCGGCCGTCAACGCGGAGCCCCGGACCATCGAGCCACTGATCGACGGGATCGCGGACGTGGTGATCGCCAACCGCAACGCGCCGGACCAGACCGTGCTGTCGGGAAGGACCGCGGCCGTCGAGGAGGCGGTGGCGCGCCTCGAGTCGGCGGGCATCAAGGCCACGCGCATCAACGTCGCGTGCGCGTTTCACAGCCCGGTGGTGGCGGGAGCGACCGCAGCGTTCGAAGCCGCGCTGCGCGCCGGAGAGGTGCGTCCCCTCCACCGCGAGGTGTGGTCGAACATCACGGCCGCGCCGTATCCCGGCGACCCGGAGAGCACGATCCGGCTCCTCACCGACCAGATCGCCATGCCGGTGAGGTTCGTGGAGCAGATCGAAGCCATGTACGAGTCGGGGGCCAGGATCTTCGTCGAGGTGGGTCCGGGCCGGATCCAGACCGGACTCGTGGAGCGCATTCTCAGAAGCCGCCCGCACCTCGCGGTGCCGACCAGCGTGAAGGGCGAGGGCGCGCTCGAATGGCTGGTGCGGGCGCTGGCGCGGCTCGCCGCGGCGGGCGTCGAGCTCGATCCGCGCGGGATCTTCGCGGGACGGACGAGCGCGACGTTCGATCTGGACGGCGCGAAGGCCAGGGAGCTGTCACCCACGACCTGGCTGGTGGACGGCCAGTGGGTGCGCCCGGCGTCCGGCGCGCTGCCGCCGGGCTCGTTCCGTCCCGTCACCGAGCCGCCCGTCCGAGCCGGAGTCAGCGGGAGGATCCCGCCGGCGCCCGCGGACGACCGCGAGGCCGCGATGGTGGAATACCTGCGAAGCGTGCGGGAGGCGATCGAGGCCCAGCGCGAGGTCATGCTGCGCTACCTGGGAGCGGCGCCCGCGGTCCATTCGCCGGCGCGCGCGGCGATCCCGTCGACCGTGGCGACTCCCGTGCCCGTCGCGACTCCCATGTCCGTCGCGTCTCCCGTGCCCGTCGCGGCGACCCTCGCCTCCGTCGCGGCGCCGCCGGCCGCGCGCGGCGATCTGTCCGCGTCGCTCCTGGCGATCGTCAGCGAGCGGACGGGCTATCCCGTAGAGATGCTGGACCTCGACCTGGATCTCGAGGCCGACCTGTCGATCGACTCGATCAAGCGGATCGAGATCCTGGGCGCGCTCAACGAGCAGACCGGTCTCGCCGAAAAGCTGGGCGATCAGCGCGACGAGTTGCTCGAGGAGCTGGCGGGGATCAAGACGCTACGCGGCATCGTTGCCTGGATCGAGGAGCGCTCGCAGGAGGCCGCTCCACCGGGGGCCGCATACTCGGGCGCCGATACGTCTCCGCCGGGCGCGGCGGCCCTGCCGGCCGCGCCGCTGGCGGAGTCGCTGCTGGCGATCGTCAGCGAGCGGACGGGCTATCCCGTCGAGATGCTGGACCTCGACCTGGATCTCGAGGCCGACCTGTCGATCGACTCGATCAAGCGGATCGAGATCCTGGGCGCGCTGAACGAGCAGACCGGCCTCGCGGAGAAGCTGGGCGATCAGCGGGACGAGCTGCTCGAGGAGCTGGCGGGCATCAAGACGCTGCGCGGCATCGTGAGCTGGATCGAGGAGCGCTCGACGGCGAATGAGCCGGTACACGTCGGGGTGGGGAACGGATCTGCCCCCATCCGCAACGGCTCGGCCCCGTCTGCCGTGTCGAACGGCTCCACGGCCGCGCTGCGGCGGTTCCGCTTCGAGGTTCGCCCCGCGCCTCCCGCCCCGCTGAACGGCACCCGGCTCGACGGCTGCGCGTTCGCGATCATCGACGACGGCATGGGCGTGGCGGATGCCTTGTCCGAGCTGTTGGGAGGCCTCGGAGCCAACGCCGGGGTCCTTCGCGCGGAGGGCGAATTCGATCGGATCGACGGGCTCGTCGACCTCTCCCGCCTCTCGCCGGCCAGCGGCCCGGACGACGTCAAGCGCCTGTTCCGGCTCGCGAAGCGGGCGCTCGATGGGGACGCGAAGTGGATCGTCGCAGCGACCGGAATGGGTGGCGCCTTCGGATACGGAAGAAACGGCTCGGGACGCCCGGGACAGGGCGGCGTGGCCGGGTTCCTCCGCAGCCTCTCCAAGGAGCGGCCCGAGGTCCACGTCCGGGCGATCGACATGGACCCCCAGGCCGATCCGCGCCAGCTCGCCGAGCAGCTCGTGCAGGAGATCCTGTCGACGGGAGGCCCGGTGGAGATCGGATACTTCGGCGCCGAGCGGCGCGAGCTGGCGATCGTCCCGGCCCCGCTCGAGCGCAACGGCGGGGGCGCCGCGGGCCTCGACGAGACATCGGTCGTGCTCGTGACGGGGGGCGCGCGGGGCATCGCGGCGCACGTCTCGATAGAGCTCGCCCGGCGCCACCGCTGCGCGCTCGAGCTGGTCGGGCGCTCGCCGATGCCGACCGACGACGAGCTGGCGGAGATCGCGGGGATCGAGGACGCGCGCCAGCTCAAGGCCCGCCTCATCGAGCTGGCTCCCGGGGCGCGTCCCGTCGAGATCGAGCGGCGCCTCCGCGAGGTCCTGGCCGGGCGCGAAATCCGCGCGACCCTGGCCGCGATCGCGGCGGTGGGCGGCAGGGCGCGCTACCACTCCGTCGACGTGCGGTCGGAGGCGGCGTTCGGCGCCCTGATCGACGGGATCCACGCGCACCACGGGCGGATCGACGCCGTGTTCCACGCCGCCGGGCTCATCGAGGACAAGCTCGTTGTGCACAAGACCGCCGAATCCTTCGAGCGCGTTTTCGACACCAAGGTGGCCGGCGCGCTGACGCTGGTCGCGAAGCTCCGCGAGGACACGCGGCTCATCGTCTTCTTCTCGAGCGCGGCGGCGGTCTTCGGCAACGCGGGGCAGACCGATTACGCGGCCGCCAACGACGTGCTCGACAGGCTCGCGATCCACCTCGCCGAGAGCAGGTCGATGCGGGCCGTCTCCGTTGCATGGGGTCCCTGGGATTCGGCGGGCATGGTATCCGAGGCCCTCCGCCGCGAATACGATCGGCGCGGCATCGGCCTGATCCCGCTCCAGGCCGGTGTGGCCGGGCTGCTCGCCGAGATCGACGAACCTCACGCCGACGCCCCGCGCGTCGTCCTCATGGCCGCCGACCGGCGGCTCGCGGATCTCCTGGTTGCAGGACGTTGAAGATGGCTCATCTGCGTCGTTCCGCTCCTCGTGTCTTCCTGCGGCGTACAAACCGTACGCCTCGGAATCCCCTCGTCGCGCGCCTCGCATCTGAGCCATTTTGAACGTCCTGCCGACTTAGTCCGGCCCGATTCGCTCCATGCAGCCCTCCGCTTCCAATGACATAGCCATCATCGGGATGGCGTGCGTATTCCCGGGCGCTCGCAATCTGGACGAGTTCTGGGAGAACCTGCGTGCCGGACGCGATGCGATCGTCGACGCCCCGCCCGAGCGGATCGAGCCCCAGTTCTTCGAGCACGCCGCGGGAGAGCTCGACCGGCTCTATTGCCGGCGCGGGGGGTTCATCGGCGAGACGCTCGAGTTCGATCCGCTGCGCTGGGGGCTCATGCCGATCGCCGCCCGCGGAAGCGAGCCCGACCAGCTGCTGTCGCTCGAGACCGCGGCCGCCGCGCTCACCGACGCGGGGTACGACGGCCGCGACCCGCCGCGCGAGCGGACGGGTGTGATCCTCGGCCGCGGGGGGTACGTCAACCAGGTCGCCATGAGCCTGATCCAGGCGGTGCGGACGGCCGAGGAGATCGTGCGCTCGGCGCGCGCGCTGCTGCCGGATCTGACCGACGCTCAGGCGGCGGAGATCAAGCGGCGCTACCAGGGGCAGATCGAGGGGCTCGGTCCGGACACGATCATCGGCCTGGTGCCGAACCTGGCCGCATCGCGGATCGCGAACCGGCTCGACCTGCACGGACCCGCCTACGTCGTCGACGCCGCGTGCGCGAGCTCGCTCCTGGCGGTCGACCAGGCGTGCGCCGAGCTGGCCTCCGGCCGCTGCGACCTGGTCCTGGCGGGCGGCGTGCACCTGGTCCAGGACGCCGCGTTCTGGGCGGTGTTCACGCAGCTCGGGGCGCTGTCGCGCAGCCAGCGGATCCGACCGTTCCATAGGGAGTCGGACGGACTCCTGATCGGCGAGGGCGCGGGGATGATGGCGCTGAAGCGCCTGTCCGACGCCGAGCGGGACGACGACCGGGTCTACGCGGTCATCCGCGGCACCGGCGTGTCGAGCGACGGGCGCGCGTCCAGCGTCATGAACCCGAGCGCCGACAGCCAGGTCCTGTCGCTCGAGCGGGCGTGGCAGCGCGCAGGGCTGGACCCCCGCGAGCGTGGGTCGGTGGGCCTCGTCGAGGCGCACGGCACCGCGACGCCGAACGGCGATGCCGCCGAGCTGGCCACGCTCGCCCGCGTGTTCGGCCCGCCCGACGGGTCGCCAACAGCCGGTCTGGGATCGGTCAAGTCGATGATCGGGCACGCCATGCCCGCGGCGGGGATGGCCGGGATGATCAAGGCGGCGCTGGCCGTCCACTACGGTATCCTCCCCCCGACCCTCCACTGCGAGGATCCGCATCCCGACGTCGAGCGGACCCGCTTCCGGCTCGTGCACGAGGCCGCCGAGTGGGAGTCGGACGGTCCGCGCCGGGCGGGCGTGAACGCCTTCGGGTTCGGCGGAATCAACGCGCACGTCGTCCTCGAGCAGCACCACACCACCCGCCTGCCGTGGGCCGGCGCGCGCAGGCAGGTCCCCGAGGGGGCGTGGCTGCGCCTGGCGGCCTCGACTCCGGAGGCGCTGGCCGAGGCGCTGGCGAGCGCGGCGCCGGCCTCGGGCTCCGGGCCCTGCCGGCTCGCGCTCCTCGACCCGACGCCCGAGCGGATCGAGCACGCGCGGTCGATCGTGGCCGCGGGAAAGACGTTCCGCGACCGCTCCGGCGCGCTCATGTTCGCGCCCCGCGGCCTGGCCGCCGACGGCGGGCGGCTGGCGCTCGTCTTTCCGGGCGTCGAGAGCACGTTCGACCCGCAGGTCGACGACGTCGCTCGCTGGTTCGGATTGCCGCCTCTGCCGCCCGCGATCGAAGGCGATCTCGAGCGCAGAGGCGCGCGCGTGGTGCTCGCCGGCCGTCTCCTGCACCACGTGCTGGCGGCCCTCGGCGTCCGCCCGTGGGTGGTGGCCGGCCACTCGATCGGCGAGTGGACGGCGCTCCTGGCGGCGGAGGCGATCACGCCTCGCTCGCTCGATGGCGTGCTGGCGGCGCTCTCGCCCGGCACGCTGGCCGTCCCCGAGGTCGCGTACGCGGCGGTGGGCTGCGGCACCGAGCGGCTGGAGCCGTTTCTGGCGGAGACGGGCGATATCCACGTGGCGCTCGACAACTGCCCGCATCAGACCGTGCTGTGCGGTCCCGCCCCGCGCCTGGGCCCGGTCCTGGAGCGGCTGCGCGGGACGGGAGTCTTCTGCCAGGTGCTGTCGTTCGAGTCGGGGTTCCACTCGCCGGCCTTCGAGGCATACGTGGAGCCGATCCGGCGCCTGGTCGAGAGCCTCGAGATCGAGCGGCCGACGGCGCCCGTCTGGTCCGCCACGACCTGCGCGCCGTACCCCGACGACCCCGCGGGGGTGCGGGAGCTGTTCCTCGAGCATCTGGTGCAGCCGGTCCGCTTCCGACGCCTGACCGAAGCCCTCTACGCCGACGGGGTGCGGCTGTTCGTCCAGGTGGGGGCGGGCAGCGTCGCCGCGTTCGTCGAGGACACGCTGCGCGGCCGCCCCCATCTGTCGATGGCGGCGAGCTCCCACAGGCACGAGGGCATCGATCAGCTGCGGCGGCTGGTGGCGACCTTGTGGGTCGAGGGCGTGGAGGTCGACGCAGACGCGCTCCTGGGACCCGCCGGCGCTGCGGCGAAGAAGAGCATGCCGGTCAGCATCCGGCTGGGTGCGCCGCTGCTCTCGATCGGCGAAGGGATGGCGCCGGAGCTTCCGGCGCGGGCTCCATCGGCGCCGATCGAGGCCGGGCTGGACCTCTCGGATCCGATCGCCCGCGAGCTCGTCGCCACGTCGCGCGCGCTGGAGGAGAGCCACCTCGCGGTGCTCGCGGCGTGGCGCGATCGGCGGAAGGCGGCGCCCGATTCCGGTGCGCCGGCGCGCCAGACGGCCAGGGCCACGGGCCCGCGCGAGACGGCGTGGGAAGAAGAGTTCTCGCTCGAGCGCTACCCGTTCCTCATCGACCACTCGTTCTTCAGCCTGCCAGCCGGCTGGCCCGATCCCGGCGACGGCTTCCCGCTGGTGCCGTTCACGATGACGCTCTCGCGCATGATGGCTGCCGCGGAGCGCGCCGCTCCGGGAAAGCTGGCCATCGGCCTCGAGCGCGTGGTGGCATATCGCTGGATCCCCGTCGACGAGCCGCGGACGTTGCCCGTCACCGCGCGCTTCGAAGGCGAGAGCCGGGTCGTCGTGCGGGTAGGGGAGCACGCCGAGGGCACGGTGGTCCTGGCGGACGCATGGCCCGAGCCGCCGCCACCCGACCGCGAGCCGCTCGATGACGCGCGGCCGATCGAGCAGACCTCCGCCGAAATGTACGCGACCCGCCTCATGTTCCACGGCCCCCGCTACCAGTCGGTCGCGGAGCTCGGCGTGATCGGTTCCGACGGCATCCGCGGGAAGATCGTCGAGATGCCGGCGGAAGGAGCGCTCCTGGACGGCGCCGGGCAGCTCCTCGGGTACTGGATCAAAGCGCAGTCGGATCGCGATCGGGTGGCCGTGCCGGTCATGCTCGAGCGAGCGAGCTTCTTCGGCCCTCCGCCTGAGACCGGCCGGACGTTCGAATGCACGGTCCGGGTGCGGCGCTTCGGCGCGCGTCAGGTGCGCGCCGACCTCGAGCTCGTCGACGGCGGTCGCGTGTGGGCCCGCTTCACGGGATGGGAGGATCGCCGGCGGCCGAACGAGCCCTGGATGTGGCCGGTCATCCAGTGGCCGGAGAAGAACACGCTGGCCCGGCCCATCGAGGGTGCGCCGGGATGCGCGCGGCTCGAGCGGGCGTTCGCGGACGCGATCACCCGCGACTACTTCGCCCGGCGCTATCTCACCGCGCGGGAATGGGAGGCGTACCGCGACCTGCCCGAGCGTCGCAAGGAAGACTGGCTCGCCGGGCGCGTGGCCGCGAAGGACGCCGTGCGGCTCCTCCTCTGGGAGCGGGGCATGGGCCCGCTGTGGCCCATCGAGGTCGAGATCCCGACTGGGGCAGACGGCGCTCCGGAGGTCCGCGCGCCGGGGGAGCTGGACCTCAGGGTCTCGATATCGCACAAGCAAGGGCGTGCGGTCGCGATGGTCGCCGAGGGCGTCGACCCGGGAGTAGACCTCGAGACGATCGAGGCCCGGCCGCCAGAGCTCGAGCGGGCGGCGTTCACGGAGCGGGAGCGCGAGTGGCTGTCGTCGCGTCCGGAAGCCGAGCGCGACGGCTGGCGCGCGCGGCTCTGGGCGGCGAAGGAGGCAGCGGCGAAGCGCAGGCGGACCGGAATGAAGGATCCGCGGCGGATGGAGATCGAATCGATGGACGAGGAATGCATCGATGTGGCGGGAACCCTGGTCGCGACGCGGATCGAGGACGGATGCGCGATCGCCTGGACGATGGAGGACTGAATCGCGATGAGCGAGACGCTGGATGTGATCCGCGGTGTAATCGAGGACGTGGTCGGGCCGGAATGGTCCGTGGACAGACCGATCACGATGGAGACGTCGTTCGGGAGCGATCTGGAGCTCGAGAGCATCGAGTTCGTGGCGCTCGCCGAGAAGCTGCAGGCCCGTTACGAGAAAGTGGACTTCGTGCGCTGGCTCAGCGAGAAGGAACTCGAGGAGATCATCGAGCTCAAGGTCGGCGACGTGGTGACCTACATCGATACATGCCGCTGATCACGGCCGCGGGCCGCCCCTTCCACATCCAGAGGCTGGGCAGCGGACCACCCGTCGTCCTGATCCACGGGCTCGTGATCGGCAACCTCGCGACATGGTTCTTCGGCGTCGCGCCGCTCCTTGCGCGCGGCCGCTCGGTGCTGCTGTACGACCAGCGCGGGCACGGGCTGAGCGCGCCCGCCGACTCCGGCTTCGACCTCGCCACCTCGAGCGCGGACCTTGGCGGCGTGCTGTCGGCCGTCGAGGGCTTCGACGGGCCCGTCGACGTCGTGGGCCACAGCTACGGGGGGGCGGTGGCGCTGCGCTTCGCGCTCGACGTGCCGGAGCGCGTCCGGCGGATCGTCGTGCTCGACGCCCCGCTGCCGCCTTTCGACCCCGCCGAGGTAGCCTCGATGATGAAGGAGGTCGACGAGGATCAGATGCGGCAGCTGATCGAGCTCGACCACCAGCAATTCTCCGAGCTGGCCGCCCGGCTCGCCGCGGGGCGCGGCCGCCGGGGCGCGCTGCGCGCCGATCGCGCGCGCCACCTGCGCGAGGGAACTACCGTCACCGCGGACCTGATGTCGGAGCCCCCCATCGACGCCACGGCTCTGGCTCGCCTCGCGCGACCCGTCCTCTGCGTGTACGGCTCCAGGTCCCCCTTCCGCTCGCGGGCAGACGAGCTGGCGGCGATCCTGCCCGACGCGCGCGTCGTGGAGCTGAAGGGCGGCCACCTGCTTCCGCTCGAGTGCCCGGCCGAGGTCGTGCGGGTCGTGGAGGAATTCCTGGATGGCTGAGGTCCAGGTTCGCGGTCTCGACTTCCACGTGATCCGGCTAGGCTCGGGGGAGCCGACCGTGGTGTTCCTCCACGGGCTGGTCATGGACAACCTGTCGAGCTGGTACTTCACCGTGGCGAACCCGGTCGCGCGCGTGGCCGACGTCATCCTGTTCGACCTGCGCGGCCACGGCCAGACCGAGCGCCCGC
Organism: Gemmatimonadota bacterium; assembly: GCA_025937815.1. Classification (GTDB taxonomy): domain Bacteria; phylum Gemmatimonadota; class Gemmatimonadetes; order JACCXV01; family JAHWKZ01; genus JAICNR01. The sequence continues at coordinate 6,414 of JAICQP010000012.1, read as the reverse complement.
GAACCGGCTACACGGTGGAAAGTCTGGTGGCCGACATCAACGGGCTCCTCGACCAGCTGGTACCGGACGGCCGCGCGGTCGAGTTCATAGGCAACAGCTTCGGCGGTCTGCTGGCGCTCGCCTACGCGATCGCCCACCCCGAGCGCGTCCGGGGGCTGGCGCTGGTCGACGCGAACATGACCGACGACTCGTGGGCCGGCGAGATCACGCGCGCCTTCTCGCTCAAGGGCGCCGAGCGCGACGAGATGATCATGAAGTATGCCCACCGGTGGGCCGGCAGGCACAGCGAGCGCAAGGCCAACCGGCTGATCGTCAACGCCCATCACCTGACGAAGGGCACCTCGCTGGTCGACGACCTCGCGGCCTCGCCGCTCATGACCGACGAGCAGCTGGCCACGATCCGCTGCCCCGTCCTCGCCCTGTACGGAACGGATTCCGAGCTCCTCGATCGCGGCGAGCGGTTGGGCCGCACGATTCCGAACTGCGAGGTGCGGCTGTTCCCCGGCTGCACGCATCTGCTGCTCTGGGAGGCGACCGAGCAGCTCAAGGAGCAGCTGACCGCCTGGGTCACCCGCCCGCAGGCGCGCGGCGCACTAGCATCTTCGTTGCTTTGACGAACAGAGCGGGCCGGCGGTACCTTCGTGCGAACGAGGCGCGGGCGATGCCGCGCGCGGGTCACCCGACCGCGAGGTAGATCCACGTGAGCAGATGGAAAACGGTCTTCTGGGGCGTGGTCGGAGCCGCGGCGGCGGTGGTGGCGGGCACGTTCGCGCGCCGCAAATACGAAGAGACCGTGCTCGAGATCGGACACGAGTTCCGAACGGGCGAGGTCGTCGCGCGCGAGGGTGGGTACCAGTGCGAGCAGTGCGGATATGTTCTGTCGCTGGCGGCGGGCAAGAGACTGCCGCCCTGCCCGAAGTGCGCCCACAGCCGCTTCCTCAAGATTTCCTGATCTTCATCCGCTGCGCGCTGGCGATCCTGCTGGCGCTGTCCCTTCCGGAACCGGCCCTGCTCGCGGCGCAGGCTCCCGCCGCCGACGGCCGGATCGAGATCATCGTCGATGCCTCCACCGACATGCTGGCGCCCATCGGCGAGGCCGAGCGAATCGCGCTCGCCCGGGAGTTTCTGGAAGCGCTCCGCGCGGGGCTGACGGCCGGCGAGGCGCCCGGACCGGCCCTCCGGGTCTACGGGTCGATCAGCCCGCGCTCGCGTCGCGACTGCTCGGACACCCGGCTGGTCGTCGAGCCAGGCGCCAGCGCCGCGCGATGGTCGGCGGCCGTCCAGGCGATTCGGCCGCACGGCATCGCCCCGCTGGGAACCGCGCTGGAGCGTGCCGCCGCCGACTCCGTCTCGACCTACGTGCTCGTCACCGAGGGCGGTGACGACTGCCAGGTCGACCCGTGCGAGATCTGGCGGGAGGCGATCGGCGGCGGACCCAACCGGAACGCGCGGCTCCACGTCGTGGCGCTCGCTCCCAGTCCGGAGAATCTGGAAGGGCTGCGCTGCCTCAGCCGCGCGGGCTCGGGATCGTTCACGATCATCGATGGCCCCGGCGAAGCGTCGTCCGCCGGCCGCAGGGTTGCCCTCGTCCTGCGGAACGAGGGCCTGCTCGAGGTGCGGGCGACGCTCGGCCGCGGCGGGGCGCGGGTCCCCCTGCCGGTCCGGATCGAGCGGCCGGCCACGGGCGAGGTGGTGGCGGGGTTCACGGCGCGCGGTCCGCGGGTCGTGCCGGCGGGGGTCTACCGCGTGGTGATCGAATCCGCCCCGCCGCTGGCGTTCGAGCGCGTGATGGTGCTGCCGGGTGAGACCGCGACGCTGGACGCATCGGCCCTGGGCCGCCTGCGGGTGGAGATGCTGGACGACACCGGGGCGCGGATCCGGGCGCCCGTCTCCATCCGGTCCCGCGACGGCAGGCGCGAGCTTCACTACGGGCTCACCGGTGAGGACGCGGTCATGCAGGCCGGGACCTACCTCGTGAGCGTGGACCTCGGCGACTCGGTCCTGGAGCAGGCGGACGTCTCGGTGCCCGCCGGCAGGACGACGCGTGTCGCGTTCGGGGGCGGCGGCACGCTCCTCATCTTGACGCCGGAATTCGAGTCGCCGCCGGCCACCCGCGCGCTGGCGTTCCGCCCCGGCGAGGTCGACACGCTGGCCGTGGGCGTGCCGAGCCTCATGCCGGCCGGCAGCTACCGGCTGATCGTGGAGACCCTGCCCGTCTACGTCGCCGAGGACGTGGTCGTGCGGGACGACGCGCAGACGGTCGTTACACTCCCCGAGACGGGGATCCTGGGCGTCGAGTTGAGTGGCGCGGCCGGGGAAGTGGAGGGGATCCGCGTGGAGGTCCGGGAGATCCTGACCGGCGAGACGTACGGCGCGATCCGCAGCGGCGAGCGGCGTCTGGCGATGCCCGGGCGGTACGATCTCGAGGCCCGCACCGTGCCTCGCGCCCGGTTCGAGGCGGTCGACGTGGCCCCCGGCCAGGAGCGGATCGTTCGGCGGGAGGGTCTCTCGCGGCTCGAGGTCGCCCCCCCCACCGGCGCGGGCGCGACCTACCGCCTCGAAGTCCTGACCCCCGGCGGAGAGCGGCTGGGAGACGCGTCGGGGTCGCAACCGGCGCTTCATGTCTGGCCCGGGGAGTATCTGGCGCGCGTGTGGCGCGGGCGCGACCTCGTCTGGGAAGGCCGGATGGCGGTTGCGTCGGACAAAACGGCCCGGATAGATTTGGTCGGCCCGTAGCCGGCGATCCAACCCTCGAGGGGAGGACACATGACTCTGCTGGGTTTCCTCGTCCTGCTGCTGGTGGCCGCGGTGGCGGGCGCGCTCGGGCAGGCGATCGTCGGGTACTCCGCAGGGGGTTGCCTGGTGTCCATCGCCCTGGGATTCGTCGGTGCCCTGATCGGGGGCTGGCTCCGGACGGAGCTCGGGCTCCCCGAGCCCTTCCCCGTCGAGATCCAGGGACAATCGTTCTCCCTCATATGGTCGATCATCGGCGCGGCTCTGTTCGTGGCCGTGATATCGCTGATCTCCGGCCGACGGAGATAGTGCGGTGTCGCCGAAGTGGCTCGGCATTCGACGGCCGCTGCATCCTCGTCGGCTTCGTTGCGACTCGTCGCAATGACGCTGCCATTGCTCCTCGTCGCGCCTCGCTGACGGGGCGCATCGGCCCTCTCGGTGCTACAAGCCACTTCGGCGACACCACACTAGGCCGGTCGCGGCGCACCCCGCGACTGCGCGCGTGGCACCTGCCCGGCGCTGAAGCCGTTCTTCGATGAGATCCCTGCGGGTCTGGTGGAGAGCCGTTCGGCGCTACGGCGCTTTCTACGCCAAGAACCTCTGGCACAAGGCGGCGCGCGACCAGCTCTTCTTCCTTTCCTCTGGCATCACGTTCAACGTCCTCGTCACAATCGTGCCGCTGCTGCTGATCACGATCTCCGTTCTCGGCATGCTGGTCGAGTCGTCGACCTCGGCGCGGCAGCAGATCCTGTCCTTCATCCAGCGCGTCATGCCGCTCGCGAGCGCCCAGGCCGAGAGCCTGCTATTCAGCCTCGTGGAAGACAGTGGCCTGTTCGGGGTGCTCGGCCTGGTGGGACTCATCTGGGCCTCGACGCGGCTGTTCGGCTCGCTTCGGACGGTCCTCGAGATCATCTTCGAGATTCCACCCGAGGAACGGCTGGGAATCGTGGAGGGAAAGATCCACGACGTGCGGATGGTGGTGGTGGTCGGGTCGCTGTTCCTGCTCACGATCTCGCTGACGACCGCTCTCACCTGGCTCAAGAACTACGGCGTCGGGTTCCTCGGCCTCGATGCCTACAACATCTCGTGGTTCTGGGCGCTGATGAGCTTGATCGTGGCGTATCTGATCACCTACCTGATGTTCTTCTTCGTCTACCGCTACGTGCCGGATCGCTGGATCCCACGGCAGGACGCGGCCTTTGCCGCGCTGTTCTCGAGCCTGTTGTTCGAGCTCGCCAAGCAGGTCTTCGTCGCCTACCTGGCCGAGTTCAGCCGCTTCCTGGAGCTCTACGGCTCGTTCACGAACCTCGTCGTGGTGGCCTTCTGGGTCTACTACAGCAGCATCGTGTTCATCCTCGGCGGGGAGCTGGCCCGCATCGTCCAGGTCCAGCGCGGCCGTGGGTCGCGGCCGGGCTGGTCGTTTCGTGAGGTGTCTCCCTGACCGGCCTGCGGGCGCTTGCGGCCCTGGCCCTGACGCTGCTTCCGGCCGAGGCCGCGGCGCAGGAGATGCTGCCCGACACGACCCTGCCGCTCGCCCAGCGCGGCTGCTGCCTCGAGCGCGTCCGTGACGGGGCCGAAGTCGAGGGTTTCGAGGTGCGGGGCAACGACGCGCTCGACGACGCGACGATCGAGACCGCGCTGTACACGACCGAGAGCGGCGGTTTCCTGTGGTGGCGGGACGAGCAGTTCCTCTCCAAGACCGAATTCCTGAAGGATCTCGAGCGGATCCACATCCTCTACCAGCGGCACGGTTATTTCGACGCCGAGCTCGTGTCCTGGGAGGTCGCTCCGTCGGGAGACGCCGTGGAGGTGACCCTCACCGTCTCCGAGGGCGAGCCCACGCGTGTCGACACGCTGGGAATCGAGGGTCTGGAGCTGCTGAACGGGGGAGAGCTGACCGAAGAGATGCGCGGCAGGATCCCTCTTCAGCAGGACGAGGTGTTCAACGAGCCGGACCTGCTCACGTCGCGCACGTTGCTCGAGAACGAATTCCAGAACCGGGGCTACGTGTACGCGACCGTCCTGCTGGAGTACCGGATCGACAAGGACGAGCGGACGGCGTCGGTCACGTACTCGGTGGACGCGGGCGATCAGTATTACATCGGCGAGAGGCGGATCGAGGGGTACGACCCGGACGACCTGGACCTGATCGAGGGGCAGCTCGAGTTCGCCTCAGGCGAGCTGTACGATCGTCAGGACATCCTCGACAGCCAGCGCAACCTCTACGAGCTGGGCCTCTTCCGCCGCGTGTTGATCGAGCCGCAGCTGGCCTCGGTACGCGGGGATACCGTCGACGTGCTGGTGTCCGTCGCGCCGGCGCCTACCCACGTCGTGCGGGTCGGAGTGGGATACGGGACCGAGGACCGCGTCCGGCTCAGGGCTTCCTGGCTCGACCGCAACCTGCTGGGTGGGGCGCGCCAGCTCGAGGTGCGCGGCCAGTACTCGCAGCTCGAGCGCGAGGCGGCGATCACGTACCGGCAGCCGACGTTCCTGGTTCCCGACCTGAACTTCCTGGCGACCGCATTCCTGCGGTTCGAGACAGAGCCCAACTACACGGTCGAGCGCGTGGGCGCGACCGTTCGCTCGAGCTACCGCTTCAGCCGCCGCTGGCAGGGACGCGCCGGAATCACCTCCGAGCGGGACGAGTTCAGCGAGTTCGACGAAGGGGTGCTGATCCCCGAGCTGGGACGCGAATTCATCAATCCCAGCGGACTGCTCTATGCGGACATGGGGGTCTCGTTCGACGGCACGGACTCGCTGTTCGACCCATCCCGGGGCTCCACGATCAACCTCTCGAACCAGATCGGCATGCCGCTGCTGGGCGGGGAGTACGCGTATAACAGGACCACCCTGCTCGTGACCCACTACCTGGAGATCCGCGAGGGATGGGTGCTGGCCGGCAAGATCCTGCCCGGGGTCATCTTCGGATACGGCGGCGAGAACGACCGCGTGCCGCTGTTCCAGCGCCTGTTCGCGGGCGGGGCGAACAGCGTGCGCGGATACGAGCGCCGGCAGCTGGGTCCGAAGGACGACCCCAAGGCGTTCGGCCAGGAGCGCGACCCGGAGCCGGTGGGAGGCCGGGCGCTGCTCGAGACGAGCGTCGAGGTCCGCTTCCCGATCAGTGGCAACCTGAGTGGTGCGATGTTCGTCGACGCGGGAAACGTGTGGAGCGACCCAGACGAGCTGTCGATCGGGGATCTGAAGTATACCCCCGGGGTGGGAGTCCGCTACCGCACCCCGGTGGGGCCCATCCGGCTGGATGTGGCGAGGAGGACGGCGAGCGACGAGGATTTCTTGCCGAACTGGGTGTTCCACATCTCCATCGGTCCCGCATTCTGACGGTCGCTGAAAACGACCCATCGGCCGCGTTGGGCTCCTCGACACTCGCTGCGGCGTACTTTGCAGTACGCCTCACTCGGTCGTCGTCGCCCGCCTTGCATCCGGACCGTTTTGAGCGACCTTTTTTCAACCCAGAGTCATCAACCTGCGAGGCCGCGGGTTCGGGGTGGGGATGCGGATCCTGAGCAAGGTCCTGTTCGTGGTGGCGCTCCTGGTGGCGCTCGCGGCGCTGGCGATCGTCGGCGGCATGCTGTGGCTGCAGACCAGGTGGGGCGGGGAATTCGTGCGCGGGCAGATCGAGGGCCGGCTCGACGACGCCGTCCATGGGACCGTCCGCCTGGG
>JAICQP010000263.1 GCA_025937815.1 Gemmatimonadota bacterium | reverse complement strand
GCAGGTGAAGGTGATCCGCCGCCCCCGCTACGCCTGCCGGACCTGCGCGGAGGCGGTGGTGCAAGCACCCGCTCCCGAGCGGCCGATCACCGGCGGGATGGCGACGGAAGCCCTGCTCGCGCACGTGCTGGTGGCCAAGTACGCCGACCATTGTGTGTCCTGGAACGCATCGACGAGAGGAGGTGCGGAAGCTGCGTGAGAGATGGGGGTGGGCCCCTCGGAGCCTGCGATCAGGAGCCGGCTCCAAACCACCGCGAGCTGCCGTCGTAAAGAGCGATGGTGGTGAGCGTCGCGGAAAAGGCGGGACGACGATCCCGTCAGGTGAGGTCCGAGGAGACGAGCGAGAGCGAACCGCCGATGAACTGCCGAAAGCGTATCGTCGACGTCGGAACCGGGGCTGGTGGTCGCTCCGGGATGAGTGCGGGCGGAGTCCTGAAGCCCGGCCCGCGCGGCGTCCGGCTCGAAGGCGGCGTGAACTCGGACCAGGCTCTCACGCGGAACAGGAGAACCTGTCGCCCCGATGCCAAGGGAGAAGGCCGAGCGGGCGACCCCCGCGAGGTCCAGAGTACCGATGCGGGGCACAGGGGCAGAACGGCCCGTAGTAGGGGCGAAGGCGCTGTAATGGCGCCGGACCGAAGGGGCCGTAGTGTCCAGCCTTCGCCCGCGGCCAACCGGTGACGGGAGGAGCCGCGTGACGGGGGCGAAGCCGTTCGACATCCCGAAGCGAGACGTCTGGGAGGCCTTCAAGCGTGTGAAGGCCAACCGGGGAGCGGCTGGAGTCGACGGTCAGTCGGTCGAGGACTTCGAGGCTCGGCTCACGGCCAACCTCTACAAGCTCTGGAACCGGCTGTCGTCGGGCAGCTACATGCCGTCGCCGGTGCGCCGGGTGGACATACCGAAGGCGAGCGGCGGGACGCGAGCGTTGGGGATTCCCGCCGTCGCGGACCGTGTCGCGCAGGAGGTGGTCCGACGACACCTGGAGCCGGTGCTGGAACCCGTGTTCCACCCCGACTCGTACGGATATCGTCCCGGCAGATCGGCGATCGACGCGATCCGGACGGCTCGCCAGCGGTGCTGGCGCTCCGACTGGGTGCTCGACATCGACATCGAGGGCTTCTTCGACAGCATCGATCACGAGCTGCTGCTCAGGGCCGTGCGCAAGCACACCGACTGCGCCTGGGTGCTCCTCTACGTCGAGCGCTGGCTGAAGGCTCCCGCGATGCTCGAAGGCGGCGAGCTTGTCGCGCGGGAGCGGGGAACGCCGCAGGGTGGGGTGATCTCGCCGCTGCTGGCCAACCTGTTCCTGCACTACGCGTTCGATGCCTGGCTCGGGCGGACGATGCCCGGCGTGACGTTCGAGCGTTACGCCGACGACATCATCTGCCACTGCCGGAGCGAACGCGAGGCGCGGGACCTATGGCGCGCCGTCGCCGAGCGGTTCACCGCGTGCGGGCTGGCGCTCCATCCGCGGAAGACCGGGCTGGTCTACTGCAAGGACACCAACCGGACGGGTGAGTACGACCGCATCGGCTTCGACTTCCTCGGCTACACGTTCCGGCCGAGGCTGGCGAAGTGGCGGGGCGGACTCTACGGGGTCTCGTTCTTGCCGGCGGCGAGCCCTTCGGCCCTGAAG
>JAICQP010000079.1 GCA_025937815.1 Gemmatimonadota bacterium | reverse complement strand
TCGACGAGTTCGGGCTCCCGGCCGCCTTGGAGTCACTCGTCCTGTCTCTCCACCACGCGCACGGGCTCGACATCGACCTGGCGATCGAGCGGCCGGTCGGACGGCTGCACCCGGACTCTGAGCTCGCCATGTATCGGATCGTGCAGGAGGCGCTCTCCAACGCGATCCGGCATTCGGGCGCGTCCCGGGTGTCCGTTTCCCTGCACGAGGAAGATCACGTGCTGCGCGCCGAGGTGCGCGACGACGGGCGAGGGTTCGCGATGGAGCGGCCGTTCTCCGATGATGGGCAGGGGCTGGGGCTGGTCGGCATGCGGGAGCGCGCGCGAAACGCGGGCGGCACGCTCGAGATCGACGGCGCCCCGGGTTCCGGAACCCGGGTCCGCGTGACGCTGCCCCGGGGAGGGCCCGGACCGTGAGCGAGATCCGAGTGGTCCTCGCCGACGACCACGTCGTCCTGCGCGCCGGCCTGCGCGCGCTGCTCGAAGGGGAGATGGGGATCGAGGTCGTCGGCGAAGCCTCGACCGGAGACGAAGCCGTGGACCTCGTGCGTGAGCTCCAGCCTACGGTCGTGGTGATGGACCTCTCGATGCCCGGCTCCGGCGGGCTCGAGGCCACGCGGCGGATCGTCGCTCTCGGGCTCGATACGCGCGTCCTGGTCCTGACCATGCACTCCGAGCAGGAGTACCTGGTCCCCGTGCTGGACGCGGGGGCCAGCGGATATCTCACGAAGACGACCGCCGACCGCTCGCTGATCGAGGCGATCCGGGTCGTGGCCCGCGGCGAGGTGTTCCTGCCGCCCCAGGCCACAAAGCTCCTCCTGCGGGAGTATCGCGCGACGGGCTCGGGCGAAGGTCCCGCCGATCCCCTCCATCAGCTGAGCGCGCGGGAGCAGGAGGTCCTGGCTCTCACCGCCGAGGGATACAGCTCGAAGGAGATCGGCGAGAAGCTCTTCATCTCCCCCAAGACCGTGGACACCTACCGCTCGCGAATCATGGAGAAGCTCGGCCTCAATCACCGCGCGCAGCTGGTGCGCTTCGCGCTGCGCGCCGGCTTATTGAAGGAGCTTTAGCCCCTCCGCTCGGCCGGCGAGGGATCCTCTTCGGCGCCGCCGAGGGGAGTTTCCCCACACGGATCACTGCCCGGCTCCCGACAGACTCGACGGACCGCGGGGGATAAGATCGAGCCGCGGACAGGAAGCCCATCCCGTTGAGAAGCAGGTCTTTAGACATGCCCCAGGAATACCCGTGAAACTCGTGGACCGGCTCAGAGCCCTCCTTCGTGTCCGGCTTTTCACCAAGATCCTGGTCGCCAACTCGGCGCTCGTCATGCTGGCCGCCCTGGCAGGGGTCTTTGCCGGGGCCCAACTCGCGACCGGCGGGGAGCGTCGAGCCCTCGCAATTGCCGTCCCCGTCATCCTGGCGGGGATCGCGCTTACGATCCTCGTCGATGCCATCATCCTTCGCCTGGCCCTCCATCCGCTGCACCAGCTGGAGCGCGCGGCGGAGCGCGTACGCGAGGGAGAGCTTGCGGTCCGGGCGCCCCGCAGTCCGCTCGCGGACAGGGACCTGGCACGGCTGTCGGAGGCGTTCAACGACGCCCTCGGACAGGTCGTCGTCTATCGTCGCAAGCTCGGCGAGGCGGCGGCGCGCGCAGCGTATCAGGAGGAGATCGAGCGGGAGCGCGTCGCCCACGAGCTGGAGGAGGAGATCTCCCAGCGGCTCGCGGCGCTTCTCCTCCGACTGCGCATGGCGGCCGGCCAGTCGGAGGCGCTGGAGGGACTGCTCGAGGAGACGCGCGAGGAGATCGCCACCGCGCTCGCGGTGATCCGGGGGTACGCGGTCGCGAGGCGGCCCAAGGTCCTTGAGGAGGTGGGGCTGGAGGCCGCGGTAGAAGCCTATGCGAATCAGCTCGAAGCGGCGGGCCTGACCGTGTATGTGGAGGGAAACGCGAACGGCTACCGGCGCCAGCCGGAGCTCGAGCGAAACCTCTATCGCATTGTGCGGGAGGCGCTCGACAATGTGGCTCTCCATTCCGACGCTCGGCATGCGATCGTCCGTATCGCGCGGAACGCGGGCGAGATCGCCGTCAGCGTCGAAGACGACGGTCGCGGTTTCGACGTCGACGCCACGCTGGCAGGGGACGCGCTCGGCCTGTTCGAGATGCGGGAGCGCGCTCAAGCCGCCGGAGGCCGTCTCGCAATCGATAGCCGCCCGGGAGACGGGACGCGCATCCGGGCCACGGTGGAGGTGGACGGGGCGTCGGTTCGCGGGGCCGCGGCGGTGGGTTGACGGAAGGCGTCGCGTGTATCTTGCGCCTCCCATCGACAGGAGGGCTCCCATGAATCGAGTCATGAAGGCGCTGGCGATCGTCGCATCGGGTCTCGCGCTCTACGGCTGCGGGTACAACACCATTCAGGAGCAGGACGAAACGGTCACCGCCGCCTGGAGCGAGGTGGTCAATCAGTATCAGCGCCGCGCCGACCTCATTCCCAACCTGGTCGAAACGGTGCGCGGCTACGCCGCGCAGGAGCGCGAGGTGCTCCAGAACGTGACGAACGCGCGGGCCAGGGTGGGCTCGATCCAGGCGACCCCGGAGCTGATCGAAGACCCGGCGGCGTTCGCCGAGTTCCAGCAGGCCCAGGCGGAGATGTCGTCCGCCCTGTCGCGCCTCCTGGTGGTGGTGGAGAACTACCCGGACCTGAAATCGGACCAGAGCTTCCGCGAGCTGCAGGCGCAGCTCGAAGGCACCGAGAACCGGATCGCCGTGGCGCGCAACCGCTACATAGACTCCGTGCGGGAGTACAACACCACGGTCCGCCGATTCCCGGTGAACCTGACCGCCAAGATCTTCGGCTACGACACCAAGCCCAACTTCACGGTCGAGGACGAAGCGGAGATCGCCGAGCCGCCGCCGGTCGACTTCTCGCGGCCCGATACGACACCGCAGCCGACGACGCCGGCCCCGGCGAACCCCTAGCGTCTCCGGCGTTGCACCCCGCTCCATGACGCGCCGGCTCGCCGCCGCGGTCGCCGTGCTTTCGGTCCTGGGGGCCGGACTGGCCCCTCGCGCCGCGGCGCAGGGCCAGGTGTCGGTTCCACCCCTGGAGCGCCGCGTCACCGACCTCACCGGCACCCTCACCGCCGACGAGATCGCGGCGATCGAGCAGAAGCTCGCCGCATTCGAAGAGCGGAAGGGCAGCCAGATCGCCGTGCTGTTCGTCCCCACCACGGGGCCGGAGACGATCGAGCAGTACGGGATCCGCGTGGTCGACGAGTGGAAGCTCGGCCGCGCGGACGTCGACGACGGCGTCCTGTTCCTCGTGGCGAAAGAGGACCGCACGCTGCGCCTGGAGGTCGGCTACGGCCTGGAAGGCGCGCTTCCCGACGCCATCGCCAACCGGATCGTCGAGGACATCGTGGTGCCTCGCTTCCGCGTGGGCGAATTCGCCGGCGGCGTGAACGCCGGGACCGACGCCATCATCCGGGTCATCGATGGCGAACCGCTTCCCGAGCCGGAAGCCCCCCAGCCCTGGCCCGGGGATGGTGGCGGCGGCCTCGGGGGGCTCCTGACGATCGGGTTCATCATGGTGGTCGTCGTGGGGAGCATTCTGAGGGCGATCTTCGGGCGCCTGCCGGCCGCCGTCATCACCGCGGGCCTGACCGGCGCGATCGCCTGGGCGCTCGTGGCGTCGCTCATCGCCGCGGTCGTCGTGGCCGTGATCGCGTTCCTCTTCACGCTCCTCGGCGGCATGCCCGGCCAGCGGCGCGGCGGCTACCGCCGCGGTGGCTGGGGGGGCGCAGGCTGGCCTTCGGGCGGAGGGTTCGGTGGCGGTGGATGGAGCGGCGGTGGGGGCGGGTTCGGCGGCGGCGGCGCGTCGGGCCGCTGGTAGAGGGGCGCGTGGATCTCGACCGCACGCTGCGACACCTGTTCACGACCGCGTGGAGCGTCGGCAAGGTGTTCCCGCCGGACTCGCTCGCGAGGATCGAGGCGGTGATCGGCGAGAGCGAAACCGCCCATAGCGGCCAGATCCGCTTCGCCGTCCAGCACTCGCTCGACACGCGCGAGGTCCTGCGCGGCATCACGGCGCGGCAGCGGGCGATCGAGGTGTTCGGCGAGCTTGGGGTCTGGGACACAGAGCACAACAACGGGGTCCTCATCTACTTCCTGCTGGCCGACCGGGACTTCGAGATCATCGGCGATCGGGGCATCGACGCGCGCGTCGGGCCGGAAGGATGGGAGACGATCTGCAGCGGCATGGAGGAGCGGATTCGGGACGGAGACTTCGAGGGCGGCGTGATCTGGGGCATCCAGGCCGTGGGCGAGCACCTGCGCATGCACTTCCCGCGCGAAGGGGGGCCGGCAGGGGGACTGCCGGACCGGCCGGTCGTCCTGTGAAGCGGCTTCTGCGACACCGCGCTAGCTTCGTGCGCGTGGGTACCCGAGTCGTCAGGCTGCTGGCTTCGTTGGCGCTGGTCCTCGCGCCTGCGGCGTGCGCGACGTCCCGTGAGGGGCCGGGCACGGACGCGGCATCGCGCGCCGAGGTTCCCGAGACAGAGCGCGCCCCCGATCTCGCCGAGCACCCCACGCTCTTCGCGACTCTCTGGCAGCAGACCGCCGCCGAGTATAGCGCGGCCACGATGCAGGCCTACGACGAGGCGAGCGAAGTGCTCCCGCTCGCCCTCGCCGACTCCGGGTGGACGGCGGCGGTGGAGCAGGAAGGCGACGATTTCTCCACGCTTCCTCCCGCCGTCGTTCTGGACGTCGACGAGACCGTGCTCGACAACTCCCCCCAGCAGGCGCGCACGATCCTCGCCGGCGGCTCGTTCGATCCCGAGGTCTGGGGCGCGTGGGTGGCGGAGGCGCGGGCGCCGGCGGTGCCGGGGGCCAGGGAGTTCCTGACGCTCGCCGACTCACTGGGCGTCGCCGTATTCTACGTGACGAATCGTGACCAGCCATTGGAGGAGGCGACGCGCCGGAACCTCGAAGCGGAGGGCCTGCCTCTCGACCCGGAGGTCGACACGATCCTGTCGCGCGGGGAGCGGGAGGGCTGGGGCAGCGACAAGACCTCCCGGAGAGAGGCGATCGCCGAGCGCTACCGGATCGTGCTTCTCGTCGGCGACGACTTCAACGATTTCATCTCCGCCCGCCTCCCGCGGGAGGAGCGCGACCGCCTCGTCGAGCGATATCGGGACCGCTGGGGCGACCGGTGGATCATGATCCCCAATCCCACCTACGGTTCGTGGGAGGGCGCCCTCTACGAGGAGGCCGACGACACTCCCGAGGAGCGCGCACGCCGCCGGCTCGAGTCGCTGGACGACATGCGGCCCTGAATCGAGCATCTCCCGGCCCAGGAGCCGCGAACATTGCGCGTTGAGGGTGGACCCTCGCCAGCGAGCGTCGAGCCGGCAGGCTTCGTGCGCTGGTTCGAGACGCTGAGCAATCGCGACGTGCCCCTGGTGGGGGGCAAGAACGCCTCGTTGGGCGAGATGGTGCGAGAGCTCGGCCCCCAAGGCGTGCGGGTCCCCGACGGCTTCGCGACCACGGCCGCTGCCTACAGGGCGTTCGTCGATGCCAACGGCCTGCGCCAGCCGATCGCGAGCGCGCTCGCCCGTCTCGCCGCCCACGAGAAGTCCCTCGCCGAGACCGGAGCGGCGATCCGAGCCCGCTTCCAGGAGAGCGCCGTTCCGGAGGCGATCGCGGACGCCATCCGGTCGGCCTACCGCGCGCTCGGCCGCCGCTCGGGCGAGGGCGAGGTCGACGTCGCCGTCCGCAGCAGCGCCACCGCCGAAGATCTGCCGCACGCCAGCTTCGCTGGCCAGCAGGAGTCCTTCCTCAACGTGCGCGGCGAGGAGGCCTTGCTTGCCGCCTGGCGCGATTGCGTGACATCGCTCTTCACCGATCGGGCGATCGCGTACCGGGATCGCATGGGATTCGACCACCTGCGCATCGCGCTCTCGGTCGGCGTGCAGAAGATGGTGCGCTCGGACCTCGCCGGAGCGGGTGTGATGTTCACGCTCGACACCGACACGGGTTTCCCCAACGTCGTGCTCATCCATGCGGCATGGGGGCTGGGGGAGAACGTCGTGAAAGGCACGGTCACGCCCGACCAGCACGTGGTGTTCAAGCCGAAGCTCGACGACCCGGAGCGTCGCCCGATCCTCGCCCGAACCGTCGGGAGCAAGGCGCTGAAGATGATCTATGCCCAGGGCGGCGGTTCGCCCACCGTGAACGTCGAGACGACCAGCGCGGAGCGCGAAGCGTTCGTCCTGGCGGATGAAGAGATCCTGACCCTGGCCCGATGGGGCATGGTGATCGAGCGCCACTACGGGCGGCCGATGGACGTCGAGTGGGCGAAGGACGGCAGAACGGACGCGATCTATGTCGTTCAGGCGCGCCCGGAAACCGTCCAGTCGCGAAAGGACGCGGGCGTCCTGCGTGTCTTCGAACTGCGAGAGGAAGGCGAGGCGCTCGTGTCGGGCCAGGCCGTGGGCGAGGCGGTCGTGGCGGGGCCCGTGCGCGTGGTCACCACGCCCCAATCCGCCGATGCGTTCCCCACGGGGGCGATCCTCGTCACCCGCCGGACGGACCCGGATTGGGTGCCGCTGCTTCGACGCGCTGCCGGCATCGTGACCGATCAAGGCGGCCGCACGTCCCACGCGGCGATCGTGAGCCGCGAGTTGGGGATTCCGGCCATCGTGGGCACCGGCAACGCCACCGCGGCGCTACCCGAAGGGGACGAGGTCACCCTCTCCTGCGCCGAGGGGCCGGTGGGGCGCGTCTATCGCGGGCGGTTGGATTTCGAGTCGGCCGAGCTCTCGCTTCAGGATCTGCCCGTTACGCACACCCGCATAATGATGAACATCGCCAGCCCCGCAGCCGCGATGCGGTGGTGGCGGCTGCCCTGCCGCGGCATCGGGCTCGCGCGCGTCGAATACCTGGTCAATGACGAGATCAAGGTCCATCCCATGGCGCTGGTCCAGCCCGACAAGGTGACAGACTCGGAGGCGCAGGTCGCGATCGCCCAGCTCACGCGTGGGTACGACAAGCCGGCCGAGTACTTCGTCGAGCGGTTGGCGCGCGGCATCGCGACGATCGCCGCCTCCCGCTGGCCCGACCCCGTCATCGTGCGCACCAGCGATTTCAAGACCAACGAATACGCAGATCTGATCGGCGGCGCGGCGTTCGAGCCCCATGAAGAGAACCCGATGCTGGGCTGGCGCGGTGCCGCGCGGTACTACAGCGAGGGGTATCGCGAAGGCTTTGCTCTGGAATGCCGCGCCATCCGCCGCGCGCGCGAAGAGATCGGGCTCGACAACATCGTCGTCATGATCCCGTTCTGCAGGACGCCGGAAGAGGGGGATCTCGTCCTCGCGGTGATGGCGGAGAACGGTCTGCGGCGCGGCGAGGAGGGGCTTCAGGTCTACGTGATGGCGGAAATCCCGTCCAACATCCTGGAGGCCGATGCGTTCGCCGAGCGCTTCGACGGCTTCTCGATCGGCTCCAACGACCTGACTCAGCTCGTGCTGGGCGTCGATCGTGACGCGGAGCGACTCGCATACCTGTTCGACGAACGGCGTCCGTCCATGCAGCGCATGATCCGCGACCTGATCCGATCCGCGCATGCCGCCGGCCGGCCGGTCGGGATCTGCGGCCAGGCGCCCAGCGACTACCCGGAGTTCGCCGCCTTCCTCGTCGAGTGCGGCATCGACTCCATCTCCCTCAATCCCGACAGCGTGCTGGCCGGACTACGCACGGTGGCCGAAGCCGAGTCGCGCCGGCAGACGCCGCAGCCTTCGCGCTGAAACGCTCAGCCCCGTCGTGCAGGCCGGCGAGATGGGATCATCCGCCCGGCGCCGGCTGGCGAGCGCCGCGGCGCAGGATTCCGGAAAGCGGGATCGCCAGTGGCGGCGAGGCCAGTAGCGCGGAGCGCAGCCGGTCTGGATCCACCTGATCCGGGCGGATGCCCGCGCGCTCGAGCGCTGCCAGCACGTCGGCCGCTCCCACCTCATGACGCCCGTACACATCGGCATGGATCTCGATCCGGCCGCCCCGCACCTCGACGAGATCGTAGCGGATCGAGAGCGGCACGGGCGCATCCAGGACGATGGATCGCGTGCGGCTGGAATGCGCCTCGAGCGTGTCCAGCACGGCGGGCAGGAGGCCGGGAGAAGCATGGGCGTGTACGAGACGCGCCAGCGCGATGGCGTCGGCGTTGCTCATGCGTACGCACCCGTGAGAGGCGGCTTGCCCCAGGCTGGCCTCGGTGGGCGTTCCATGGAGATACAGGTACTCCCCGAAGTAGAGCTTGACCCGCCCGGTGGGATTCGTCGGGCCGGGGGGCGTCACGCGCTCGTGTTTCGCCCATTCGAAGGGTGGAGGAGTCCACCACGGATTCCAGGTCACACTCGTCACCAGGAACTCGCCGGTCGGCGTGGGGTGGTCGGGCGTCCCGACGGCGACGCGGATCTCGCGAACGATCCGCTCTCCTTCGACGGCGTCCAGCCGGAAGGCCGGGACGTTGATCCGGAGAGAGAGGGAATCGGGCCCGTCCAGTTCGAGCGGAATTCGCGCGCTCCGCACGCCGTCCTCGGCCGGAGGCACCAGCGCCGCCGGATCATCGGCGCCGCACACGCCGGTCGTCGTCTCGCCCGTTCCGAGGGATTGCCCGGTGCCGACCTGGGCGCACGCCGCGACGACGAGCGCGGGAAGCAAGCGGAGCATCACACGACCCATCGCGTCGTCCTGTGCGCGAGCACACGCGCGGTCTCCTCCGCGATTTCCCGCTCCTCGTCCGTCGAGAAGACCCACACCGGGCGCGTGCCGGGGGCCGAGATCTCGCCCGGCGTTCCGGTCTCGTTCTGGTTCGTGTCGAGGCTGACGCCCCAGGCCTGGAGCGCGGCCCCCACGCGCGCGCGTATCGCGGCGGAGTTCGTGCCGATCCCGCCGCCGAAGACGATCGCGCCCCGCCCGCCCAGCAGCGTGAGGTATGCTCCCACCGTCATCGCGATGCGACGCACGAAGAGGCGCAGGGCCAGGCCGGCCTTGTCGTCGCCGCCACTCTCTCGCGCCAGGAGCTCGGGCACGCTGGCCGTGCCTCCCAGGGCGAGAAGCCCCGAGCGCTCGCCCAGGAGCGACCATGCGTCCTCCGGCTCGAACCCTTGGTCGATCAGATGCAGGACCGCGCCGGGATCCATGTCTCCGCAGCGCGTGGTCATGACGAGTCCCTCGAGGGGAGTGAAGCCCATGGAGGTTTCGATCGATCGGCCGTCTTCGACCGCGCAGGCGGAGCAACCGGCGCCGAGCTGAAGGGTGACCGCTGTGACACGAGCGGGTTCTACGGCCGTCGCCCGTGCCAGCGCGCGGACGAGAGAAGCGTGGGCGAGGCCATGGAACCCGTAGCGCACGAGCCCCAGGCGTTCGACGACATCGGCTGGGAGGGCATAGCGCATCGACTCGGGCGGTCGATGGGCGTGGAAGCTCGTGTCGAAGACGGCCACCATGGGCAGCCCGGGGAAGACCTCGCCCGCCGTGGCGATCCCCTCGAGGGCGGCGGAGTTGTGCCGGCGCGCGAACCGGGCGAACGTCTCGAGCGCCGACTCGATCCGGTCGTCGATGAGGATCGACTCGTGGAACGGCCCGCCATGCACCACCCGATGCCCGACTGCCTCGACGTCGGCGGAGTCGGGTGCGACGGCACGGAACGCGCGCAGGACCTCCTCGCGACATCCCCCGCTCGCCGGCCTCGGTTCGACGTGATGGACGAGCACGTTCGCGGCGCCGGCCTGGACATCGGCGAGCGCAGTCTTGATGGTACCGGCCCCCGTGTTGATCGTGACCACGCGCAAGCTCAAGGCTCCTGAATCGAGCGCAGGTACGCGACCAGCTCGAAGGTCCGGAGCTGGCCCGTTCTCGCCGTTTCCGCCTCACTCTCCAGTTCGGTCTCGAAGACGGCTCCCCATACGGGCATCTCCCGGGGTCCGTGAGCGGGGACGGTCCGCCGTCCGTCGATGGCCGCCGCCACTTCCTTCTCGTCGAACCCTCCGGGGCGCAGGGCGATCGCAGTCAGATCGGATGGAGGCGTTCGGAGCGAGCCGGCCACCGGCCCGTTCCCTTTCCCGTCCACACCGTGACACGAGGCGCAATGGCTCATGTACACGTCCTGCCCTTCCGCCGGCGGCCCGAGCTCGCGGGCACAGGCGCTGGCGAAGGAAATAGCCGAGAGCAAGCCGAGCGATACCGACCTGGACACGCGCATATGCCCCTCCTTGGAGTGGCTCCATCCTAGCGCGCGATACGAGAGCGGTCTATCCGATACCTGCCCGCAAGGTGCGTGGGGGATTCCCCGCGCAGACGGTGAGGAGCGCTGCCCGTCCCCCACGCTTGCCTGCGGAAATCTCCTGACAGACCCCGAGATGGGCTTCTGCTAGCGTCGAGAGGTACGACTGGGCTTCCAAGGAGGAGCATGAAGCTCAACCGGATCGTCGTCGGTGTGGATCTCTGCCAGCGTTCGGTGGACGCAGCCCGCTGGACCGCGCTGGAATTCGCGCCGGACGCCGAGATCGTGCTCCTGCACGCCGTCGATCTGCCGCGGCCGCCTCGCGCGGTGCGCGGCGCCATGGCCTCCGCGGATCGAGTCGCGGAGAACGCCAGCCTGGGCGCCCGCGCACGGCTCGCCGAGCTGGGACCCTGGGTCGACGAGAAGCGGGTCGTTACCGAAGTCGTCGTAGGCCACCCGTCCGACTGCCTCGTGGTGGCTGTCGATACGCGCGCCGCAGATCTCCTCGTCGTCGGAGATCATGGCTGCGAGCGCGGGGTCTGGGAGTTCCTCGGCACGACCGCCGAGCACGTCGTACAGGAGGCCGCGGTGCCGGTCCTGGTCGCGCGCGGGCCGCTTTCCGGGCCGCCGCTCCGGATCCTGGCAGCGGTCGATCCGTCGAGCGCCGGTCGCAGAGTCCTGAGCTGGGCGGTATTCCTGGGGCTGCACTTGAATGCCGAGGTCGTGGCGCTGCATGCTGTCCAGCCGGTCGTCCACGCGCCCGTCGAGCTGATCGGCGTCCTGCCGGCCGACGAGATGCAGGCAGAGCTCCGCGGCGAGGCCGAGCGTTGGCTGGGAGAAGAGGCGCGTGAGGCGTGCGCCGGTCGGGTGTCGATCGAATGCCGGGTGTCGGTCGGGGAGCCGGTGGACGAGATCGTCGAGGCGATCGAGCGGGAGCATGCGGACCTGACCGTCATCGGCAGTCACGGCGCGCCTTCCCCCGTGGGGGCCGTGCTCGGCAGCGTGGCTCGCGCTGTGCTGAGAAGCACGAAGGGCCCCGTGCTCGTCCTGGGTCCTCTGTGCCGATGATCCAGTTGCGCCAGGGAGGCGTTCGCGGCCGGGCCCGGTGTCCCGGCAACGATGCCATCGCCGGACGCCTGGACGAGGTGGCGGCTCTGCTGGAGACGCAGGGCGCGAACGCGTTCCGGGTCCGCGCCTACCGCCGGGCCGGCGAAACGCTGCGCGCGTTGCCCGAGCCCGTGGCCGGCATCCACGCTCGGGGCGGGCTGGTGGCTGTGGAGGCGCTGCCGGGAATCGGTGAGTCGATCGCGCGGGCGATCGCCACCGTGCTCGCCTGGGGACGACTGCCGATGCTCGAGCGTCTCCGAGGAGAGCTGGAGGGCGAGGAGCTGCTCTGCACGGTGCCCGGGATCGGCCCCCGGCTCGCCAGCCGTCTGCGCGACGAGTTGGGGATCGAGTCGTTGGAAGAGCTCGAGATCGCCGCGCACGATGGACGGCTCGCCGCCCTCGAGGGTTTCGGA
>JAICQP010000141.1 GCA_025937815.1 Gemmatimonadota bacterium | reverse complement strand
GTCGTGATCGTGAGCGACCGGCGGGAGGCGATCGTCGAGGAGCTCGAGCGGCTGGTCGCGGCCCACGACTTCGTGCTCGTTACGGGCGGGATGGGCCCGACGCACGACGACGTGACCCGGCTGGCGGTGGCCGACGCGCTCGGGCTGCCGCTCGAGCCGCACGCCGAGGCGCGCGAGCTCCTGTCCGCGGACTACGGCGACCGCCTCACGCCTTCCGAGGCCGCGATGGCCGAGCTGCCACGCGGCGCGCGGGTCATGCGCGGCCGGCAGCAGCTGGCATTCGCGTTCCGCGCCGGGAGCGTGATCGTCTTCCCCGGCGTGCCGGTCCTCCTCCAGGACATCTTCGAGATGGCGGCCGAGGAGCTCATTTCCGCGCCGTTCTTCAAGGAGACGCTCTGGGTGCGCGGCAAGGAGGGCGACTTCTCGGAGCCCCTGGCCGAGATCCAGCGCGCCCATCCCGAGGTAGGCATCGGCTCGTATCCCGTGTTCCTGGACGGCCGCTACCGCTGCAAACTCGTGCTCCGCTCGCGCGATTCCACGGCGCTCGAGCGCGCGGCCGGCGCGGTGAAGGGCGCGCTCGACCTCGACCCACCGCCGCCGATCGCCTGAGTCCGTTCACGATCAGGGTCCCTCGCGCTATGTCGCAATTCTGACGGACCCCCGTGCGCGCGCGACATAGACTCGGGTCGGGCTGCACGACTCCGACATCCGAGGACACGATGAAGACCCACGAGCACGACAGCAAACACGACGACTTCGACGAATCCCGCGTGCGGGACGATCGGGTAGGCGCGAAGCTCGGAATGGCTCGCCACGGCATCGTCAGCGCGATATTCCGCGACTCCGACGACGCGGAAACCGCCTACCGGGAGACGCGCGACCATGGCTACAGTCAGGACGAGATCACCGTTCTGATGTCCGAGCAGGCACGCGACGAGTTCTTCCCGACCGAGGACGTAGTGGTCGAGAAGGAGCGCAAGACACTCGAGGGCACGGGAGCCGGCGGTGCGATCGGCGCGGCCGTCGGCGCGCTCGCGGGAGCGATCGCGGCGATCGGGTCGACGATCCTGGTTCCCGGCCTCGGACTCGTGGTCGCGGGACCGCTGGCGGCGGCGATCGCCGGCGCCGGTGCGGGCGGCGTGGCCGGCGGGTTGATCGGCGCGCTGATCGGCACCGGGATGAGCGAGGAGAAGGCCAGCGTCTATCGAACCGCGATCGAAGAGGGCGGGATCGTGATGACCGTCACCCCGCACAGCGCCGACGACGCGGAGTGGATAGCGGACTCCTGGAAGGACTGCGGCGCCGAGGACGTGTACCGGAGCGCCTGAGGCTCCGGCACCGCGGCCCCGCCGCGCCGGGAAGCGGCTAAGGACGGAACGACAGCGACAGCCATCCGCGCGTCTCGTGGCGGAGCGGCTCGTCGAGGATGCGCGCGACCCCCGCCTCGAGACGCGAGGCGGGGAGGCCGAGGTAGGGGATCGCGTCGCGCGTCAGCCGCCATTCGATCCCCCACACGCGCTTCCAGTCTCCCAGCTCGTCGCCCGCGGTTCCCGCCCACCAGAACGGCACGACCCCGGCGCTCGTCCGGCCCTCGACCCTCACGGTCCAGATCCGCTCTCCCGCGACATACCCCACCGGAACCGCCGGCAGCGGCAGGCGTTGGGACACGAGCGACGGGTCCACGAGCGGCGAGACCGTGCCGCCGGCGGAGAATGTCTCCCAGAGGGGGGCGTCGTCGCTGATCCAGCCGTGGACCGATTCCACGCGCAGCGCCGCGCGTTCCCTTCCGACGGCGAGCGAGACGCCGGACACCGCTCGCGTCCATCCATCCCCGCCCGGCGTCGAGCCCCCGCTCGCGTTCAGCTCCGCCGCGCCCGACAGCCGCCACCGGCCGGGTGTCGCCAACGCGCGCAGCGAGGTCTCCGCGTACGCCAGCGCGCGGGTCCCATCCGGCGCGAGGCTCGCGTCCAGGCGGCCCGCCGAGCCGCCGAGCTCGAGCCGGGCCGCCCGCGAGAGCAGGTCCCGCTCGAGCGCGACCGCCACGCCGATGCCCGCGTAGTCGGCGTCAAGCCCGGCGGGCCGGAGGTCGTCCTGTTCCGACGGCTCCTGCCAGGCGGCGAAGGCGGTGGCCAGGATCTCGGGCGGGAACCTCCGGTACGCGGCGCTCGCCGCCGCGCCGCGCCAAGCGTCATCGGTTCCCACGAGGCCGTCCAGCGTCCAGACCAGCCGGCCGACCGGATCGGTGCCCGCGAGCGTGAGACCCGCGGCGGTCCCTGACGAGGCGATCGATCCCCGGGGCAGGAGCGTGTGCTGGCGCGGACCCAGGCCGTAGGGTCGCGCGGCCGGAAGCTCCCCCGGTGGGAACGACTCGCCGGGGAGTGGCTCGTCCGGCGCGGCTGGGGCGAGCGCGGGGTCGAGCGCGGGCGCGGGATCGAGCGGCGCCGCGTCGGCATCGATCCGGCGCACGTCGTTCCCCCGGCTCTCCAGCGTCAGGAACCAGATCCAGCGCCCCGCCGGGTCGGGCTCGGGCGCCATCGCCGCGCCGACGACGCGGGTGAGCGGACGAGCGTCGCCGGTCTCGGGATCGATCCGCTCGACGTCGTGCACCCCGCCCGCGTCCGAGACCGCCACGAGCGCGTCGCCGTCGGGAAGCCACGCGGCGGAGAAGCGGCTCGCGCCGTCCTCGGGCCCGGCGATCCGGAGCGCGCGGCCACGATCCTCCATCGCCCCCACGGTCGCTGGCGCGTGGCCCGCGAGGTCGACGATGGCGGTCCGCCACACGTCCGGCCGCTGGACGCCCACCGCCACGCGCGTCCCGTCGGGAGATACTCGCGGCCGGAAGAAGGGGGCGTCGGGCGTCGCGGCCGCGATGACCTCGACGTCGCCGCTCTCGAGATCCACGCGCACCAGATCGCAGATCCCGTTCAGGCACCGGTCGGCGATGGCCGCGCGTCCGTCGGGGGTCGGATCGGCGGAGCGGATCCCCGCCCCATGCGTGATCCTCCGCACCTCGCCCGTGCGCCAGGTCCACGCGAACAGGTCGCCGCGGGCGCGGCCATCGCCCAGGCCTTCGGAGCGGACGACCAGGAGCCGCTCGCCGTCGGGGAGGAACCGCGGCGCCCGGTGCCCGCGGCCGCCGACCGGCCCCAGGGTAGCCAGCGGCTCGCGTGGGCGGGGCCGCCAGTCGATGGCGGGAACGTCCTGGGGGTCAGCGGCCAGCATCCGCTCGCGCGCCTCGCGCTCGCGCCGCGCCCCCGTCGTGTCCGGGGCAGTGGGCCAGAGCACGATCCGCGAGGGGCGATGCGGCGGGGAGATCGTGATCGCCAGCATCTCGCCGTCGGGAGAAGCCGCCGGATCGGCGGTGATCGTCCCCATGCGCTGGAACATCTCGCCCGCGACGATGCCCGCCGACCGCAAGCGCGTCCGCGCGGTGAGCGCCTTCCCGGTGACGTCCACGGTGAACTCCGCGTAGAGCTCTTCGGGCGGTCCGCCGAAGACGCCCGCGAACGCGTCGCCGAACGAGCGGCGCTGGCGAGCCGTCATCCGCGCCCACAGGTCGCGCAGCGCGCTCTCGCCTTTCCGGTCGACCAGCCACTCCACGAAGGCCGACCCCGCGAGGTACGCCATCGAGCCCTCCCACTCGCCGTCTCTTCGATTGAGATCGTCGTAGCGCGGAAGCTTGCCTTCCAGCGCCCACTTGCGGAGAACCGCGGGGCGCCACGTGCCATTGGGCCGCCCGCTGCCCGTCAGCCTCCCCTCGAGGTAGGTGGCGTACCCCTCGATCGCCCAGCGGGGGGTCCGCACCGCGATTGGCTGGACGGGAAAGGGGAAGAGCGAGTACAGGACGCGGTCCAGGGGGTTGCGGGTGGGCCGCATGAGGTGCGCCGAGTGCGCGTACTCGTGCACGGTCACGATCTCGCTCCAGCCCCGGTTCTCGCCGATCTCGGAGGTGGGTCCGGGTGGCGTCGGCCACAGGTAGATGACCGGGCCGAACGAGATGCCGTTGGCCTGCCCACTTGGATCGTCGACGATCAGGGTGGTGGGACCGTCGGGCTCGAAACCCACGGCCGCGCTCACCGCCGCGTGGATCGCCTCGAGGCGCCGCACCACCGGCTCGGTCCAGGCCGCCAGCTCGGCCGGGTAGTGAACGACGAAGTGCTCCGTCTCGAGCGTGCGCCAGTCCGCCGCGGGCCGCACCGGCGGCTGTGCAAGTGCGGACGCGGGGACGTGCAGGACGAGGAGGATCAGGCCGGCGAGAGCAGCGCGCATCAGATGGCGCTTACTCCCGCCGGAGGCTCGCCGCCCACCGCCTGCTGGGCGACGATGAGGCGCCGCGCGTCGGCGCGAAGGCGCGGCAGCCTCCAGCGGAAGATCGCCGCCGCGGCCACGCAGGCGGCCCCGCCGATCATGACCGTTCGCGGGGCTCCGATCCGATCCGCCGCCCAGCCGGCCAGCAGCGCTCCGAGGGGGGCCATCCCCATGAACATCATCGAATAGACGGACATCACGCGGCCGCGAAGCGCGTCGGGGACCATCGTCTGGATGAGCGTGTTCGACGAGGAGATCTGCACCATCATCGTGAAGCCGATCGGCAGCAGGAGCAGGACCGAGAGCCACATCCAGCGCGAGAGCGAGAAGACGGCGAGCAGCGCTCCGAACCCGATCGCGGCCCGCGCCACCCAGCCACCCAACCCCGTGACGTCGCGGCGAGAAGCCAGCGCGATCGCGCCCGCGAGGGCGCCCATGCCCGCCGCGCTCATCAGGATGCCGTACGCGGCGGGCCCCCCCAGGAGCACGCGATCGGCGAACACAGGCATCAGCACCATGTACGGCATTCCGATCAGACTGAGTACGGCGAGCATGACGAGCAGGGCCCGAACCGGGCGCTCGCGGGCCGCGAACGCGAACCCCTCTCGGATCCTGCTGAGCGTCGACGTTTTCGCCGGCGCCTGGAACGGCGGCACGCGGATCGCGAGCAGCGCGACGATGACGGCCGCGAAGCTGATCCCGTTTATGAGGAAGCACCATCCCTCGCCGATCGCCGCGACGAGCACGCCGGCCACCGCCGGTCCGGTCATGCGCGCTCCGTTGAAGAGTGACGAGTTGAGCCCGATGGCATTGATGAGATCCTCGCGGCCGACCATCTCGACGAGAAACGACTGGCGGGCCGGGATGTCGAACGCATGAACGATTCCCAGCCCGGCCGCGAGCGCGACGATGTGCCATTCACGAACGATCCCGCCGAGCGTCAGCGCCGCGAGCACGAACGCCAGCACCATCGAGACCGCCTGGGTGACGACAATGATCCTGCGGCGCTCGAACCGGTCGGCGAGCGCGCCGCCGATCGGCGCAAGAAGGAAGACCGGGAAGTGCCCGGCGAACCCCACGAGGCCGAGGAGCGTGGCGCGGCCGGTCAGCCGGTAGACGAGCCACGACTGCGCCACGAGCTGCACCCAGGTACCGGTCATCGAGACGAGCTGCCCGGCCGCGAAGAGCCGGAAATTGCGGTGCCGAAGGGAGCGGAGGGTTACCGGTAGCACGGGGTCGGACCTCCGCGAGATGGGAAGGCGCGCGAACGGGCCGCGAAAGTAATCTCCGACGGAGGGAGCGGTCGAACTCCTGACAGACGGCCGCCGGGCATCGGAGTACGGTGGTGCGAAGAGGTCACGTCCAACACCGGAGGGAGAATGCGATGAAGCGAACCGAGATCCCCTACGCACTCAAGCGCGAGGTCGACATGCCCTACGAGGAAGCGGAGCGTCGGATCCGGGAGGAGCTGAGCGCCCAGGGCTTCGGCGTCCTCACCGAGATCGACGTGCGGGCGACGCTCAAGAAGAAACTAGACGTGGAGTTTCCCCCCTACGTGATCCTGGGAGCGTGCAATCCCTCGCTGGCTCACCGCGCTCTCGGGGCCGAGCCCGACATCGGGCTGCTGCTGCCATGCAACGTCGTAGTCCGGCGGGACGAGGATGCCGGGACCACGATCGTCGAGGCGATGGACCCGGAGCCGATCATCGATCTGGCCGGAAACGAGGCCCTGGCGGAGGTGGCCGGCGAGGCCAGAAGCCGGCTCCTGGCCGCTCTCGACCGCGTGGCAGCGGGGTAGCCAGTCGAGGATCTCCCGACGAGGGCGGTGGTGGCGCTCCCGACAGACCAACCCGTCGCGTCCTCCTAGGCTGGAAGAGGAGGGTTCCCCTCCGAGGAGGATGCCATGCAGAGATTTTCGATCGGAAGCGCGCTGGTGGCGGCCGGGCTGATCGCCGCAATCGCCGTTCCGCGGTCGGGTCCCACCGGGTCCCCCGCTTCGGCGGCAGTCGCCGACACGACCGACGTCGTGACGGCCCCCTGGATGGAACTGGTCACCATGGACCCGATCCGGGTCGTTATGCCGCGCGACGCGCT
>JAICQP010000258.1 GCA_025937815.1 Gemmatimonadota bacterium | reverse complement strand
GGGATTTGCGTGGTCGCGACGCCCGAGCCGGTCGTGAAGGCGCTCGTCGCTGCGCTCCCGGAAGCGATCGCGCTCGCGCTTCCGGTGACGAAGTCGGGCGCGCTCTCCGCGAAGGCGGGCGAGCTGCTGGCGGACGCGGCGCTGGCGGCCGACGCGGTCGCGATCGGTCCCGGCCTCTCGACCGGCGCCGGCGTGCGGGCGCTCGTCGAGGCGGCGCTCGCCTCGCCAGCGCCGGCGGTGCTCGACGCCGACGGGCTCAACGTCCTCGCCGATGACCCTTCACCGCTCGCCCGGAACGCCGCGGTCGCGATCACGCCCCACCCCGGGGAGCTCGGCCGCTGGCTCGGGCGGGACGCCGTCGAGGTGGACGCGGAGCGGATCGCGTGCGCGAAGGAAGCCGCGCGGCGCTGGGGGGCGCTCGTTCTCCTCAAGGGCTCGCCCACCGTCGTGGCGGAGCCGGGCGGCCGCACGGCCCTCAACCTGAGCGGAAACCCCGGCCTCGCCGTGGGCGGCAGCGGGGACGTGCTGACGGGCCTCCTCGGCTCGCTCCTCGCGCAGGGGACGGATCCGGCTCTCGCATGCCGCGCCGCTCCCTTCATCCACGGCCTCTCCGCCGACTGGGCGAGCCGCGACCTGGGCGAGCGCGGCATGACTCCTGGAGATCTCCTTCGCTACCTGCCGCTCGCGATCCGGGAGCTCGAGGCGGGCCGCGGACGAGAGCTCCTCGCCGCGATCGACCACCCGCGCGCCGCCCTCCTCGGCGCCGGGGCCTCGCGATGAGGCGCGCCCTCGTGGCGGCCTGCGCCGCGCTTTCGGTGGCCTGCGTCTCGGCGCCCTCCGGCGATACCGGGGGCGAGCGGACGGACAGCGCGTTCCCCTATTCGCGCGCGAACGAGTGGGTGACGCTACGGGACTTCCGCTACGTGACCTCGGCCGCCGCCAGCCGGTCGCTCGCGTTCTTCGGCACGACGGCCGGCGTCGAGCGCCTCGACACGCTGCGCGACCGCTGGCTCTCTCCGGTGACGGCCGCCGACGGGCTGCCGGACGATCGCGTGACCGCGCTCGTGGCGGACCCTGCGTCGGGAGATCTCTGGATCGGCACCGCCCGCGGCCTCGCGCGGCTCGCGGCCTTCGTCGACACCGTCGAGCCCGTCTTCGGTCCACCGCCTTTCCGGGTCGACCGGCTCCTCTTCGATCCCCGGGATGGGACCGTGTGGGCCGAGATCGGCGGGATCTGGTGGCTCGGCCCCAACGGCTCGCCGGTCCTCGAGCGAAGCGGCGCCACCCCGCCCTTCGGTGCGCTGGCGGGACCGGCTCCGGTCGACGAGATCGATCCGGGCAGGCTGCCGTGGACCGACCCGCTGTGGGTGGACAGCCCGCTCCTGTTCGGAGCGCGGTTCCGGCTGACCGTGGCCGACCGGGATCGCCGCGGGGACTGGTATGTCGGGACCTGGGGCGACAACGGAAGGCGCTGGGCCGAGGCCGTGCAGCACTGGGAGGCGCTTTACTTCGGCCTGGCTGGCCCGGCCGGCGGACCGGTCGCGGCATCGGACGCGGGGTACTGGTTCGCGCCGGGGCTGTCGCGCGGCTCGGGAGTCGCGGCCGATCTGTCGCTCGCTCCCGGTCGCGTGCGCATCGGTCTCGCGTCCGGCGCCGAAGCCCCGCCCGGGATCGCCCACGCGAGCGCCGACCTAGCCTCGTGGTCGTATGCGGTTCCCACCGAGGTGGAGGGCCTTCCGTCGGCGGCCGCGCACGCCGCGCTCGCCTTCGGCGACACCATCTGGCTCGCGACGGACTACGGCCT
>JAICQP010000137.1 GCA_025937815.1 Gemmatimonadota bacterium | reverse complement strand
TACCGGACGATCGTCGAGGAGTATGCGGCGTCGTCGGTGGCGGACGAGGCACTGTTCCGGCTGGCGCAGCTCGACCTCGTCGAGGGGCGCACCGAGGAGGCGCGCGGGAAGCTGCAGCGGCTCTCGGTGGATTACCCGTTCAGCCGCTACCAGGCCGAGATCCCGCTCTGGACCGGCAAGGCGTGGCTCGCCGACCGGCAGTACCGGCAGGCGACCGACGCGTTCATCGAGGGGTTCACGCGCGTCAAGCGGCAAGACCTTCCGCAGGAGCTCTCGGCCGGCCAGCGCGAGGCGCTGGGCGCCGAGTACGTCTATCAGCTCGCCCGCGCGTTCGGCGAGGAGGGCGACAGCCGGACCGCGACCCAGTACTACGCGATGCTGGCGCTCGACTATCCCGATTCACCGCAGGCGGCCGAGGCGCGGCTCGCGGTGGAGGGGGGAGGAGAGCCCGTGCAGGTCGCGATGGGCGAGGCGGAAGGCGGACAACAGCCGCCGGAGGATCCGGCCGGGCAGGAGGCGCCGCCAGAAGAGCCGGTCGCGCCCGCCGACCCGCCGGTCGAGGAGGCGCCGGAGATCGTCATCGAGGACGCCGGTCCGCGCGAGGAGGCCCCCGCAGAGGCCGCGGCAGGCGGCGCGCCCGTCTACGTGCCCGATGCCGGGGCGGGACAGCCGCCGTCCGGAGAGGCCCCCGACGTGATCATCGAAGATGCGCGGCCGCGCGAGGAGCCGTCCCGGGAAGAGCCCGCGCGCGAGGAGCCTGTCGTGCGCGAGGAGCCTCCGCCGGTCATCATCGAGGACGCACGCCCTCGCGACCAACCCTCGGGGGAGCCCGAGACCGTCTGGATTCAGGTCGGCGCGTTCACGAGCGCGGCCAACGCCGCCCAGCTGTCCTCGCGCCTCAAGAGTGACGGCTTCTTCCCCGAGGTCGCGATCGGGGTCGTCGACGGGCAGGGGTACTATCGCGTCCGGATCGGTCCCTTCGCGCTGCCGTCCGCGGCCGAGCGGCTCGATGAGACGCGCCGGCGGCTCGAGGCGGGCGGCTACCCGGCCCGCCAGGTCGACGACTGAGCCAGGAGCACCCACCCGTCAGCGCTTGCATTACTCCCGCAGAAGACCCTCGACGTCCAAGGGCCGCGTCGTCATCGCGATGTTCCCCTCGCCGTCCCGCGGCCACTCCTCCGGCGGCCGGTCGCGGTAGAGCTCGACGCCGTTGCCGTCCGGGTCGCGCAGGTACAGCGCCTCGCTGACCCCGTGGTCGCTCGCGCCTTCGAGCGGAATCCCCGCGTCCATGAGCCGCCGCAGCGCGTCGGCGAGCGCGGCGCGGGTCGGATAGAGGATCGCGAGATGGTAGAGCCCGGTCGTGCCCCGCGGAGGCGGCGAGCCGCCCCGGCTCTCCCAGACGTTGAGCCCGATGTGATGGTGGTAGCCGCCCGCGGCCACGAACGCGGCGTCGCGACCGTAACGCTGGGTCAGCTCGAACCCCAGCACGCCCTGGTAGAAGCCGAGCGCGCGGTCGAGGTCGGCGACCTTCAGATGGACGTGGCCGATCCGCACGCGGGGATCGATCGGGGGAACGGACATCGCTTGCCTCCATCGTGAGTGTCAAAACGCCGTCGCGTCCTCGGCGCGGCTTGACGTCCGGTGCCGAATGTGTTACCATAATAGTAACACTATGGAGAGTCCATCGCCATGACGATCAGCAGCCGCTTCGCGGTGGCAGTTCACATCCTGACATTGCTGGAGACCGGGCGGGGAGAGCCGCTCACGTCGGAGTACATGGCCGGGAGCGTGAACACCAATCCGGCGGTCATCCGGCGGCTTCTTTCGCTCCTGGCTCGCGCTGGATTGACGCGGGCGCGGATGGGGGCGGGGGGCGGAACCGTCCTGGCGCGGCCGGCGGCGGAGATCACACTGCGGGACGTGTACCGGGCGGTCGAGTGCGAGGGGCCTCTGTTCTCGCTCCACCACGAGCGCCCGAACCCCAAGTGCCCGGTGGGACGCAACATCCAGGCGGTACTGGAGCGCGCCACCGGCGCCGCCCAGGCGGCCCTGGAGGAACAACTGCGCGGCCGGACGGTAGCGGACGTCATGGCCGAGGTGGCGGCGGAAGGCCGGGTGGCGCCGGCCATGCCGCGTTGACCTTTTTTTTCGATTGGAGTGTAACCATGGCTGTTGCACAGAGGGTGGAGACGAGGCCGGCGACTGGCCGCCGGATGGCAACCGAAACGGTGAAGGGAAGAGGCGGGGAGCTCGAGAAGGCGATCGGTACGGCGCGGCGGACGGGAATCGCGGGCATCACCCACGCGATCCTGCGCATCGGTGCCGGGCTCCTGTTCTTCATGCACGGCGCCCCCAAGCTCTTCGGGTGGTTCGGGGGGATGGGGCCGGAAGGAGGTTCGGCGGAGCTCTTCTCCCTGATGGGACTCGCCGGCGTGCTCGAGGTGTTCGGCGGGCTGGCGATCGCGCTGGGCGTGCTGACGCGGCCGGTGGCGATCGTTCTGGCGCTCGAGATGGCGATCGCCTACTTCTACGCCCACGCTCCCCGGGGACCGATTCCGTACGTGAACGGCGGCGAGCTGGCGCTCCTCTACGGGTTCGTGTGGATCTTCCTCGCCGGAAACGGCGCGGGCCCGTTCAGCGTCGACCGGTCGCTGGTGTCGCGGAAGGAATTGGCCAGATGAGAGACGATGGCCGCCGGCGGCTGATCGCGGTACATCACGGAGGGGCCGGGAGAAACGCTACAGCGGGAGGTGGAGCATGACGAAGGAGCTGCGCTGCGGCGAGATCATGGAGGGTTGCCCGACAGTGATCCGCGGCGAGACCGAGGAAGAGGTCCTGAAGAAAGGCGCGCAGCACGCGCGCGAGACTCACGGAATCGATTCCCTGGACGACGACACGATCCGGAAGGTGAAGTCGAAGATCCGCGAGTCGTAGGCCGACTTGACCTGCAGGTAGGTGCGGGCGGCGCGTTCGATTTGCGCGAACGGGTCGCCCGCTCTCATCTTGACTTGCCGGCCCCTCGTGGGCCAATCCTCGTCGTTCACGACTCCGAGGCGCTCAGCGTGCCCTGGAAGCGCTTTCCCATTCGCGTCATGGCCCAGAACGGACCATGAACGCGCCCCTGCCTCATCATCTCGCAGCCGTCTGGTTCGCCGATATCGTCGGGTATACGGCGCAGTCCGATTCGGACGAGGCAGTCGCGCAGCGGCTGGTTCAGCTATTCGTCACATCGACAAAGGAAGTTGCCGCTCGGTACGGCGGAAGGGTGGTCAAGTTCCTGGGCGACGGAGCGCTGGTCGAGTTCCCTTCGACCGAGCTTGCTGTACGCTCGGCATGGGCGTTGACGACCGGCTTTCCTCGGGTTACGGAATCAGGCGGCCTCGGAGAGCGGAAGCTTCGAATCGGCGTCCATGTGGGCGATGTGGCTCAGGGCTCGGACGGAGACCTGTTCGGCGACGGCGTCAACGTCGCGTCGCGACTCCAGGGCATGGCGGATGCGGGCGAGGTGTGGGTCAGCGATGACGTGCGACGCCAGCTACGCCAACGACGGGAGTTTGCCTTCGAGTCCCGCGGCGAACGCGCGATGAAGGGTTTCGACCGGCCGGTCGAGATCCATGCGGTCGAGGTGACAGGGGAACATGATTGGGCCCCCGTCATCCCACGCGCGGTGGAGGGGTCGCGGCCGCAGGGAGAGCCTGACTCGGTGCGCTGGTCTTATCAACCTCCGCGCGCAGCCCTATTTACCGCTGCCGTGGGGCTCATGCTGCTCCTGGGACTGGGAGCATGGTGGCTGAGTCGCGAAAACGGCTCATCTCCAGCTGACATCCCCGCCGACCCGCTACCTACCGTCGTCGCCGGAGCATCTCCAGATCGTTCGATCGCGGTACTTCCGTTCGCAAACCTGAGCCCGGATTCGAGCGATGCGTTCTTCGCCGCCGGGATCACGGACGACATCCTATCCGCACTCGCCAAGATTCCCGAGATGGTAGTGATATCTCGGACGTCGACGGCTCAGTACGAGGGGACCACCAAGCCGGTTCATCAGATTGCTGAAGAGCTCGGAGTGAGAAATGTGCTTGAGGGAAGCGTCAGGCGTGCAGGTAACCGAGTTCGGATCGTGGCTCAGCTCATCGATGCAAAGTCGGACAGGCATCTGTGGACCGAGACTTACGACCGTGAACTGACCGATATGTTCGCGGTCCAGACTGAGATCGCCGAGAAAGTGGCCACGGCACTCGACGCAGCGTTGTCTGCCGAGGTGAGTTCACAGCTCGCCATCGTTGAGACCAAGGATCCGGAAGCTTACGCCCTCTTTCTACAAGGCCGGGAACTCCTCCTAGATGCGTATGAAGAGTCTGAGAGTCAGTCGCAGAAGGTTCGGACCGCTATGTCATTGTTCCAGCGCGCGCTGGAGCGGGATCCGAACTATGCGGCCGCGTGGGCGGGCATGGGACAGGCATACGTAATTCTCGGCTGGAGTGACGATACGGCATGGGCTGACTCCGCTTCTGCTATGTCGCGCAAGGCAATCGAGATCGACCCGACATCGAGTTCGGGCTACCTGGCCCTCGCGGGTGCTCATTCACTCGTCGGTCAGATGACGGAAGGTTTCGCCGCAATCCAGCGGGCAGCGGCATTCGAACCCAACGATCCGGATGTTATGCGGTTTCTTGCGGGTAGTCTGTATTACATGGGCAGATTCGATGAAGCCTTGTCCCAGCAACTTAAACTGGTGCGAGTGGAACCGCGTGAACAGCTGAATACCTTGCAGGTCGCAACCTTGTATTCACTCCTGGAGATGTACGAGGAAGCCGAAGCCTGGTGCCGAGCCGGGATCACGCAGTGGCCAGACAGAGGACTAGGCTACGCTGCTCTTGCAGATATCCAGTTCATGAGGGGGGATACGAAACGCGCTGGGCAGGCACTGGACAAGGCGCTGGCTCTCAGTCCGACAGACATCGGGGTTCTTTATACGAACTTCTTGCACAAAGCTCGTAGCGGAGATTATGCAGCAGCTCGGCATAGCGGGGAGCAGCTGGAGCCGAACTGGTCGGAAGAGTCCATGGAATCCGCCGTACTCGGATATGTGTATGAGCGTTTGGGAAATCACGCGCGGGCGAATGCGTTATTCAGCAAGAAGAGGCGAAGCGATGGATTGCGCCTTCAGACGGGAACCGACGATTGGTACACCTATCTCGAGATGGCACGACTGGAGATCCTGGCAGACAATAAGGCGGAAGCTCTCCGCTTACTGGACGGCGCTTACGACCACGGCATGCGCGACCTGTACAGGATACGGATCGATCCCATCCTCGCATTGATGGAGGGTGATCCTGAGTACGCGCGGTTTGTCCATCGAATCGAGGCGGACGTGGCGCGCATGCGTGAACGGGTTCGAGCGGCGGAAAGACAAACCTAGAACTAGCCGGCCACTGGAAAAACCCGACTGTACGCCGCCTTGACGCGCTTCAGTTCACTAGCGGGCGGGCGAAGACCGAGTCCCATACGGCCGCGGCCGGCTTGGGACGGAGCTCCACGTCCACGATGCCCATCCGCGAGAAGTTCGCGAACCCGGCCTCTCGATCGGGCGGCAGTCCGTAGGACTCGAGGTCCAGGTCGGCGTAGAGCAGGAACACCCAGGCCTCGGCGCGGATCCCGTCGAGGAGCGCCGCCATCCGCCGAAAGAACTCGGCTTGCTCGGCGGGCGTGCCGTTCGTCCCTCCGGCGACCTCCGAGCTCCACCCTCCCTCGACGAGAAGGAGCGGGCGATCGGTCGCCTGGTCGAAGCGGGCGAAGAAGTCGGCGGGCAGCTCGGAAGGATCATCGAGGACGAAGACCGGATACGTGGAGAGCCCCAGCGCGTCCACGGCGTAGTCGTCGATCAGCGCGAAGTGGTCGATGGTCCGTGGAAAGCCCGGCAGGCCGTACGCCTGGTCGGCCTGGAACGATACGAACGTCCGCGTCCCCGGCGAGGCGGCTTTCACCTGCGGCGACAGGTCGTTGATCATGTCGCGCACCGCGGCGTGGAGCGCGGGGTCCCCGAGATCGGCCAGCGTGTTCACCTCGGACGCCAGACCGTACCACTCGGGGCGGAAGACGCGCGCCATCTCGAGCGCCCACTCGTCGTGGATGGCGCGGATCTCCGGCTCCACGATCGATCGGCCGCGCGCGACCAGCTCGGGTGGTTCTCGCCGGCGGTCGAGGCCATCGAGGGGATCGAGCAGGAACAGGATCTCCAGCCCCAGGCCGCGAACGAACTCCTCCAGCCTCACCCTCTCCTCGACCGCCTCGTCCATCGTCTGCGTCCCGTCCAGGAGCGAGGCCCAGGGGACCTCCTGCTGGATCAGGACGAGCTCGCTCCGCTGAGCGAGGGACTGCGCGGTCTCGACGATCGACTCGATCGTCGCCCGGGGCGGGGTCGGCCCGAACCCCATCGCATAGGTGCGAGGCTCCGGGCCGTTCCCGGGGTCGGGCCCTGCCGGGCCGCCGCCGCCTCCATTGCAGGCGAGGAGCGAGATCGCCGTGGCGAAGAGCCAGAGGGCGGGCGCTATGTCCCGGCGGTCCGTGATCGTTGGCGACATGGTCTCTCCCACCCGAATCGTCCCTGCGAGAATCGGGCCGGGGTTCACCCGCGCG
>JAICQP010000197.1 GCA_025937815.1 Gemmatimonadota bacterium | reverse complement strand
CATCGCGACGAGTTCAACCTCGTCTCGCTGCCCAGCCAGCGACCCCTGAAGCTGGATCTCAGCGCATGAGGCTTGTTCGCTGGTGTGCGCCTGCGCTGGCACGGCGGGAGTCGATGGTCGCGGCGGCGCTCGGCGTCCTGGTGGTCCTATCGGCGTGCGGCGATCTCCTGCAGGAGCCCGACACGGGGATCGGCAAGGTGGTAGTGCGCCTCGAGGAGGTGTCGGGCGATGCGCAGGTGGGCGCCCCCGGGGCTCCGCTCGCGCAGCCGCTACGCGTCCGGGTGGTCAATTTCGACGAGGAACCCGCGCCGCGCCTGTGGGTGCAGTGGTCGGTGCTCTCGGGATCCGGCGACGTCGAGCCGCGGAACAGCTTCAGCGACGAGAACGGCATCGCCGAGGCGACGTGGACGCTCGGCGCTTCGGGCGGCCTCCAGGAGGTCCAGGCGTTCATTCGGAAAGACCAGCCCGTGATTTTCGGGGCCACCGCGGAGTGATCGGGCCGCGCGCCGCCACGCTGGGGTTGATGGCCGCCGCAGCCGGGTCGATGACGCTGGCGGGCTGCGGCGATCTCCTGCAGGAGCCCGACACGGGGACGATCCCGGTACAGGTAGAACTCCAGGAGGTCTCGGGAAACGCGCAGGAAGGCGCCGCTCGCGCCCCCCTCGGGGAGCCGCTGCGGGTCAGGGTGCTGAACGAGGGGCAGCCCGCTTCGCGGTTGTGGGTGGAATGGTCGGTCGCCACGGGTGGGGGCGAGGTGGAGCCCCGCAACAGCTTCAGCGACGCGAACGGCGTCGCGGAGGCGAGGTGGACGCTGGGGCCGTCCGGCGGGACACAACAGGCGAGGGCGGTCGTGCGAGAGGCAGCTCCGGTGATCTTCGAGGCGACGGCGGAGGGCCAGTGACGAAGCGCGCGCGAAGGCAATGGATCGCCCTGACTGCCATGCTCCTTTTCGGCGGGATCTACGCCTGCGGCGATCTCCTGCAGGAGCCCGACACGGGGATCGCCACCCGGTTCACGCTCACGGTCCTGTCGGGGGACGACCAGACGGGTCCGGCGGGGACGGCGCTGCCGCAGCCGCTGCGGGTGCGCCTCACGTCCCTGCAGGCGGAGCAGGTCGGGCGGCTGTGGATCGAGTGGGTCGTCCTCGAAGGCGACGGCAGGCTCGACCCGCGGCACAGCTTCACCGACGAGGAGGGGATCGCTGAGACGACCTGGGTCCTGGGGACCGCGCCGAGGCAGCAGCGCGTGATGGCCAGGTTCGACGGGGATTCCGCCGTGTTCGAGGCCGATATCTGCGAGGCCTGCCCCCAAGGGGACTGACCCAGCGGCTGGTTGACAGTCCGCCTGCGAAAACGGTATTTTCCATCCTTTCGTTCCATTCGATCCATCCGCAATCCATTCGAGAGCAGAGAGATGCGAGCCATCATCGAAACGGGCGGCAAGCAGTTCGCCGTCGCGCCGAACCAGACGATCCGCGTCCCGTCCATGAAAGGCGAGCCCGGCGACGAGGTGACGTTCGACCGGGTGCTGTACGCGGCGGGCGACGACGCCGTGCACGTCGGCGCCCCGCACGTAGCGGGGGCATCGGTGACGGCCGAGATCGTCAAGCACGGGCGCGGACCGAAGATCACCGTCTTCAAGTACAAGCGCCGTAAGCGATACAGCCGCAAGAAGGGCCACCGCCAGGGCTTCACCGAGCTCAAGGTGACGGGCGTGGACTTCGACGCTTCGAGGAAGGCGGAGAAGAAGCCAGCCGCGTCCGTCGAGAAGGCGGAGGCGGAGCTCTTCGTCTGCCCCGAGTGCGGCAAGGAGTACAAGACCGAGCGCGGGCTTCAGCAGCACGCGTCCCGGGAGCACGCCTAGCCGGCCGGCGCCGGCGGCGGCAAACCAGCGAGGAGCAGGGAGATGGCACACAAGAAGGGACAGGGCGCGTCGCGGAACGGCCGTGATTCTCCCGGTCAGCGGCTCGGGGTCAAGAAGTTCGGTGGGGAGCGCGTCCGCGCCGGACACATCCTGGTCCGCCAGCGGGGGACCCGCTTCCATCCCGGCGTCAACGTCGGCCGGGGGAAGGACGACACGCTGTTCGCCAAGATCGACGGTGTGGTCCACTTCGTTCGCGGCCGGGGCGACCGGCAGAGAATCTCCGTTCTGGAAGGGGAGTTGGGTCGACGAAGATCACGGTAGGGGGCGCCGGCCACGTCGGCGCCACTACCGCCCAGCGCCTGGCCGAGCTCGGGATCGCCAACGAGGTGGTCCTGATCGACATCCTCGAGGGGATGCCGAAGGGGAAGGCCCTCGACCTCTGGGAGGCCGCGCCGGTCGTCGGCTACGATACCCGCCTCTCCGGTGGCACCGACTACGGCCTGACCGACGGATCGGACATCGTCATCGTCACGGCCGGCCTGGCGCGAAAGCCGGGCATGAGTCGGGACGACCTCCTCAAGAAGAACGCCGAGATCGTGCAGGGCGTGGCGCGCGAGATCGGCGTTCGCTGCCCCGCGGCGATAGTGCTCGTCGTCTCGAATCCCCTCGACGTCATGTCGTACGTTACCTTCAAGACCACCGGCTTCGACAGGAAGCGCGTGATCGGAATGGCGGGGGTGCTCGACACCGCGCGCTTCCGCTCGTTCATCGCCCTCGAGCTAGACGTCTCCGTACGCGACGTCAGCGCCTTCGTACTGGGCGGGCACGGCGACTCGATGGTCCCGCTGCCTCGTTATTCGACGGTGGCGGGGATCCCGCTCCCGCACCTCCTGTCGGAGGACCGGATAGAGGCGCTGGTCGACCGCACCCGGAAGGGGGGCGGAGAGATCGTGGAGCTCCTGGGCAGCGGGAGCGCGTTCTACGCTCCTTCGGCCGCCGTGGTCGAGATGGCGGAGGCGATCCTCCGCGACCGCAACCGGATCCTGCCCTGCGCCGCCTGGCTGCAGGGGGAGTACGGGCTGTCGGACGTCTACGTCGGCGTGCCTGTCAAGCTGGGAGCGGGCGGCATCAAGGAGATCGTGGAGATCGAGCTGACGGGCGAGGAGAAGAAGGCGCTCCACGCCTCGGCGGCGGACGTCAAGGAGACGATGTCCAAGCTCGACCTTTGAGCTCCGGGTCAGCCCCGGGGTGAACCGAACCGCAGCAGGAGGCGCCGGTTTGCCGACCATCGCCGATACGCACCCCGCCGAGGTCGCGGCCTCCCGCCGGCAGTTCGCCCTTCGCCGGCTCCATTCGCTCACCGGCATAGTCCCGATCGGCCTGTACGTCCTCTTCCATCTCGGCGTCAACTCGTTTGCCGCCGGTGGCCCCGAGTCGTACAACCGGATGGCGGAGTTCCTCGAGAGCCTGCCGTACCTCCTGGCCATCGAGATCCCGTTCATCTGGCTCCCCATCCTGTACCACGCCGGCTACGGCATCTACATCCACGCGACCGGACGTCCTAATCCCTTCCAGTACGCGTACAGCAGCAACTGGCTGTACTGGATTCAGCGCTGGTCGGGGATCGTGACGCTCGTGTTCATCGGCT
Organism: Gemmatimonadota bacterium; assembly: GCA_025937815.1. Lineage (GTDB taxonomy): Bacteria > Gemmatimonadota > Gemmatimonadetes > JACCXV01 > JAHWKZ01 > JAICNR01. The sequence continues at coordinate 521 of JAICQP010000197.1, read as the reverse complement.
GGCACTTCTGGCAGACCCGGCTGGCCAACTACATCTACGGCCGCGTGATCGAGTTCCAGATGATGGTCGACATCCTGCGCGATCCCGGGTGGCTGGCGTTCTACGTGGTGGGCCTGGTCGCGGTGTCGTACCACCTGGCGAATGGCCTGCGGAGCTTTCTGCTCACCTGGGGCGCCGTCGTCGGCGACCGGGCGCGCAGGCGGACCACCGTCATATGCGCGGTCTTCGGGGTCCTCGTCCTGGTCTTCTCGCTGGCCACAATCCGGGCGTTCCTGCGTTGAGCGCCCGGCCGCGCCATATCGTCGTCGGGGGCGGGCTCGCGGGTCTCATGACCACGATACGGATCGCCGAACAGGGGCACACCGTCGACCTCTTCAGCCTCGTACGCGTGAGCCGCAGCCATTCGGTCTGCGCACAGGGGGGGATCAACGGGGCGGTCAACACCAAGGGCGAGGGTGACCACCCGGACATCCACGTCAAGGACACGCTGCGCGGGGGTGACTTCCTCGCGGAGCAGGTCT
>JAICQP010000068.1 GCA_025937815.1 Gemmatimonadota bacterium | reverse complement strand
AGCTTCCCCTGCTCGTGCTGGCGGGCCACCTTGTCGCGTCCGCCGCCCTCGCGCACGCGCTCCTCGAGAGCCCGCAGCTCCGAGGTCAGCCCTCCCAGGCGCGTGTCAGGGCCCTGTACCGCAATCGGTTGTCCGTCGGACATCGGGCCAAGATATGCCTCGGGTAGAGGGGTAGCGAGAGCCGGGATGCCCGTTGTACGATTTCTTATATCCCTCGTCCCGGCCGCGGCCTAGAATCCGGGCGTTGGGTGGAAGTGGGGATGTGGGGTTCTGCCACGAAGCGGGGTGTCACCGGAAGCTCGAGTCCGGTTAGACGCCCCGTTCGTGTTTTCGGAACGTCGTTGGTCTTCCGAATCGGTGGCGCAGGTAGCGGCCGAAAACGGCACCGGCTAGATCGGGAACCGATCTAGCCGGGTAACGAACTCTGCTCGATCTGGGGCGGACTCGCCTCAGTCCTCGCGTCGACGGAAGAACTGGGTCAACGACGACGTGTTCTCCTCCTGGGAGGTCGGCGTGCTCACGGTCGGCGTCTCGAACGTGGGCTCTTCGTTCCGGTTTCTCCAGCGACGGCCCGTCGGAGAGGTCGTGGGGGTGGTGGTGCCTTCGGCGGCTTCCCGCTTCTTCTGTTCCCGCTTCAGCCTCCGGCGTTCCGTGGCGGTCAGCTTCTCGAGCTCCTCGGTCGTCTCCTCGACGACATTCGTCTGCTCTTCGTTCAGATCGACGATGCTCGGCCCGTTCTCCTCCTGACCGAGAACGAACCGCGGCGTAGCGATCGTCGCGACGAGCGGAAGGACGATCGCCGCTGCCGAGGCCTTGCCGGTCCGGGTCAACCATACGCGCCGTGTGATGCCACGGGGAGCGGACTGATCGGGCTCGATCGAGACGAGGCCCGCATCCACCAGCTGGGCGATGGGATCCTCCGCCTCGGAGGTCACGGTGGCGAGGTCGAAGGCCCCGCCTTCGCCGATCTCGTCCCACAACCGGGCGGCGGCTTCTCTGAGCAGGTGGTATTTCTTCTCCTGGCGATCGAAGACGACCCGTTCCTCGGGTTCGCAGGGGACGCTCAGGAACCGGTTCTCGTCCACACGTACGTTCATATCAGCCTCCAGCATGGCCCGCTCGGATGGCCTGATACCGAGGCGGCGGTTTCCGCATCCACGAGAAACTCGACCTTAGCCGGTTTCCCTCCGCGGGATCAAGCAGATATCTGACAAGGGCCCCGTCTGGACGCCCCTGGAACCTTAAAGCATACTCAAGTAGTAGCAATTGTCAACGGCGGTCCGTCCCCATCGCACCGGTGCCGCAGCGGGCGGCTATATATTGGGCGCTCGCGGACGCCCCCTTCGGACCCGGCAGGAGACGGCTTTGACGCTGGAAATCGCGATCGTCTTCGCCGTAATTCTGGCGGCCCTCGCACTGTTCATCACCGAGAAGTTCCCGGTCGACCAGGTCGCGCTCTCGATCCCCGTCGTCCTACTTCTGGCCGGCGTCCTCGAGCCGCAGGAGGCGGTGTCGGGGTTCAGCAACGAGGCGACGATCACGGTCGCGGCCATGCTGGTCCTGTCGATCGGTCTCCTGAAGACCGGCGCGATCGCCGCCATCGGCCGCTGGGCGCAGAGCGCCCGCCTCGGTGGCACCGAATCGAAGCTGATCCTGCTCTGCTGCATCGTGGCCCCCATCTCGGCGTTCCTCAACAACACCGCGGTCGTGGTGGTCTTCCTGCCCGTATTCCTGGCGGTGGCCCAGCAGACCGGCGAGCCGGCCTCGCGCTTCCTGATGCCGCTGTCGTTCTCGGCCATCCTGGGGGGGACGGTCACCCTGATCGGGACGTCGACGAACCTGGTGGTCTACGGGATGGCGCGGAACCGGGGGTTCGACGACCTCCATCTGTTCTCGATCGCACCCATGGGGCTCATCTACTGCGCCATCGGCCTGCTGTACCTGTTCACGGTGGGCCGGAAGCTCATCCCCCGCCGCCCCGGGCAGTCCGACCTCACCGGCAAGTACGACGTCCGCGAGTTCATGACCGAGCTCCACGTCCGGCCCGACTCGCCCGCGGCCGGCAAGACGTTCGCCGAGGTGCGGTGGGGCGAGATGTACGGGGTGTCGATCCTCGGGCTGCGGCGGGCGGCGCGCTCTCTCTGGGGCCCGGTCGCCAACCGCCGGGTGACGCCCGGCGACGTCCTGTACGCGCAGGGGCACTCGCGCAACCTGCTGCGTCTCGCGGAGAAGGAGAAGCTGGACACCCCCGTCGTCCGGCAGTCGCCCGTGAATCTCGCCACCGGGGACGCCCGTCTGGCCGAGATCCTGGTGGCCCCCGCCTCCCCCCTGGTCGGCAGGACGCTCAAGGAGGCGCGCTTCCAGCAGCGCTACGACGCGACCGTGCTCGCGATCCAGCACCACGGCCGGACGGAGCGCGAGCGGCTCGTGGAGGTCCGGATCGAGCCCGGCGATCTGCTGCTCGTCCATGGAGCCGCGCCCGCCCTCGAGTCCCTGGCCGGGGAGACGGGTTTCGTCCCCCTCAGCGAGGTCAAGGGGCCGGCCGGTCCGCGCCCGCGCGCGCTGTTCGCGGTGCTGATCCTGATCGGTGTCGTGGTGGCCGCCGGATCCGGCCTAATCTCGGTTCTGCCGGCGGCGATGGCGGGGGTCCTTCTCATGCTGTTCACGGGCTGCGTCAAGCTCGAAGAGGTGTACGAAGAGATGGACTGGATGGTCGTGCTGCTCCTGGCGGGCGCGATCCCTCTCGGGATCGCGATGGACAAGACGGGCGCCGCCGCATGGCTCGCCGAAATCGTGGCCTCGGTCTTCGGGCCGCACGGCGATCGGGCGGTCGTCGGGGCGTTCTATCTCATGACCTCGGTTCTGACGTCGATCATGTCGAACAACGCGACGGCGGTCGTCATGACGCCGATCGCCCTAGTGACCGCGCAGGACCTGGGGATGAACCCGTACGCGCTTCTCATTGCCGTCATGCTGGGGGCCTCCGCGGACTTCATGACTCCCATCGGCTACCAGACGAACACGCTTATCTACGGTCCCGGCGGGTACAAGTTCGCGGATTACACGAAGGTTGGAGCTCCGCTCAATCTGCTGCTTCTCATCACGGCCACGATCCTGATCCCGATCTTCTGGCCTTCCTAGGCCCGGCGGGTCAGCTCGCGATCATCTCCTCACCGCGAACCATTCGCTCGAGACGCGCGGGACACACCAGAAGGCCGCGATCGCTCCGGCGGCGGAGCAACCCCTGCAGCTCGAGGGTCCCGAGGACCGACGAGGTGTGGGGCCGGCTGGCCCCGATGATCTGCGCCATCGCCTCGTGGGTCAGCGGATAGCTGAGCGGCACGAAGTCTTCTCCCCCTCCATCCTTGGAAGCGAAGTCGATCAGGAGCTGTGCGAGGCGGATCGGAACCTCCTCCGACATCGCCGCGAGCATCCGGCTAGTCAGCCCGCCCAGTCGCCGGGCGAACTCGCGGGTCACGGCGAGGAGCAGCTCGGGGTGCTCCTCGGCGACGCGCACGAAATCAGCCTTGTGGACCGCCAGCGTCCGGACCTTCTGCATCGCCACGCTCTCGTAGGCGGATTCGGGGCTGACGTCCAGGAGGACGCGCGATCCCAGTACTTCCCCCGGCCGGAACACGTACACGATCCTCTCGTTCCCGGACTGGGAGACGCCTACCAGCTTGACCAGTCCCTCGAGGAGAAAGAACACCTGTTCGGGGGGCTTTATGAGGGGGATGATCCGGTCGCCGGGGCCGTATTCCACCTCGCGCGCCTCGCGGGCGAGGCTCTGCAGCCCCGCCCCGGGCACTTCGGCGAACGAGGGAACCCCCCGAAGGAGCTCCGGATCGATCATAAGCGGATTGGCCGGAGCTTCAGGCGCTCAGCGGCAGCTGTTCCTTGGCGGCGCCGAAATCGCCGTCGTCGACGATTCGCTTCAGGCGCGCCGGCCGGACGAGAAGTCCCCGGCCGCTGCGGCGCTGTACCGCGCCGAATCCCTCGAGGTCACGCAGCACCGTGGACGTATGGGGCCGGCTGGCCCCGATGATCTGCGCCATCGACTCGTGGGTCAGCGGGTGCGCCAGCGGCACGAAAGTGTCAGGCACCGCGCCGTTACCGTCGGCGAACTCCAGCAGGAGCTGTGAGAGGCGGACCGGCACCTCGGCCGACGTCGCCGTCATCACCCGCTCCGTCATGGCGACCAGCTGACGGGAAACTTCCTTGGCCAGCGCCATGATGAGCGAAGGATGCGAGCGTCCGATGATCAGCAGATCGCGCCGGCTGATCGCTACCGCGCTCACCTGGCTCATGGCGGCCACTTCGTGCTCGTTCTCGAGGTTGTCCATGAGGACTCCCGGTCCGACCATGTCGTGGGGGCGGTAGATGCTGAGGATGCGCTCATGCCCGCTGATCGATACGCCGACCAGCTTCGCCAGTCCCTGCGTCAGGATCAACAATCGCTGCGGCGGCTGCCCCAGCGGGATCAGGCGCTCGCCCGGACGGAACTCCACCTGCCTGGCGTATTCGCTGATCGCTTCCAGCGTGGCGGGACTGAGATCGGACAGGGTCCTGCAATCGGATAGCATCTGGGGAGAAACGGCCATCGTCTGCCCCTTTCGTCCAGAGGGGAACGTACCCATTTTGGAATGCCCCCCGAAATGCAAGCGGCGCGCCAGGAGCCGGTACACTCGTGGATGCGGGCCAGAGATCCGGCCACCCTCGTCAGAATGAACACGACCGAGGACGCCGCATGTCCAACCCGGTGGACACCGGATTATGAGTATAGACTGAGCTCAGCCATTACTCAATAGACAGGGATAGATTTGGATAGGGTCCTCAATGGAAGGATTGAATATAAATGAGTAAGTGAGAGCCTCCGCATGCTCGCGCGAGGACCCCCGCGGAATCATCCTGCCTTCTCGATCGCCCGGATGAGCTCCTTCTTGGTCATCTTGCTCCGCCCGTCGATGTCGAGCTCCTGCGCCATGTCGTAGAGCTCCTGCTTGGAGCGCGATTCCAGATCGTCGTCCGGGCCCTTCGGCTCGGCCTCGGACCGTCCCTTCGAGCGGCTCTTCTTCGATGCCGCGCGGGCGGGCTTCCTCGGTCCCTCGGCCCTTGCGGGCTCCTTCTCCTCGGCCGCCGCGCCCTTCATGCGCCGCTTCAGCTCCTCCATCAGGTCGATGACCAGGCGGTCCTCCGTGCCCAGAGCGCCCTCGGCCGGCCGGTCCTCATCGGCCGGCGCCTTCACGACGTCCTTCCCGGCGCTCAGCTTGGAGCGGACGAGCTTCTCGATGCCGCGCGACCTCCGGTCCTCGAGCTCGTCGGGATCCAGCTCATCCTCGAACAGCCCCTCGAGGGCCTTCGCGAAGCGCCGGACTTCCTTCTTGTCGACCTTCTTCGGCTTCGGCAGCTCGGCGTCATCCGGGGATCGGATCTCGTCGGCGAACCGCATCGTCTCCGCCCGCAGAAGGCCGTTCTCCGCGATGATCGCCACCAGGTATTCCCGCTCCCGCATGACGAACGTCGCGATGCCGGCCTTGCCCGTGGATTCCATGGCAGAGACGAGCAGCCGGTACGGCTTGTTGGCGCCCTTGGAGGGCGCCAGGAAGTAGGCCCGCTCGAAGAAGACGGGATCGAGCTCTTCCTGGTCGACGAAAAGCCGCAGGTCGATCTCGCGGGTCTTCCGGGGCGCGAGCTCCTCGAGCTCCTCATCCGTCACCTCCACGAACCTGCCGTCGTCGAGCTCGTAGGCGTGGACGGTGTTCTCGGTCTCCACCGCTTCCTTGCCGCCTTTGCTCCAGTACTCCCGCTTGAGGGGCGTGCCGTCGGGCGCGAGCATGCGCAGAGAGACCCGGCGGGGTCGGTTCGCCGGCAACAGGTCGACCGGAACGGACACCAGCCCGAACGTGATCGTGCCCGACCAGAAGGGACGGTAGCCTTCCTGCTGGTCCTCGCCCCGCTCCTCGCCGCGCTCAGGCAACGGAGCGCTCCTTTCGGGCGGCGGCGAGGCTCTTCTCGAGCGCCGCGGTCAGGTCCGCAGGAGCCTTGCGCTCGCGCTTCGGCTCGAGTCGGATGCGCTTGCCGCTGGCCTTCGCCTCGATCAACTCCTCGACGCGCTTCCGATATTCGTCCTCGTACTGCTCGGGCTCGAACTCCCCGGAGAGCGCCTCGACGAGCTGCGCGGCCATCTTTCGCTCGCGCGGATCGAGCTCCCTGCCCGTCGGGCCTTCCAGCTCGGCGGCCGAGACGACTTCGCTCGCGTGCCGGAGCGTGATTAGCATCAGGTAGCCGTCGCGGGGGTGCAGCGCGCCCTGGTATTCCTTCTTCCGCATCGTCCAGCGCGCCACCGCTTCGCGCTCGTCCTCCTCCAGGGCTTTCGCTAGCGCGAAATACTCGGGCGAGTCCCCGTCGGGGGCTAGCCAGTAGGGACGCAAGTACCAGCGATGGTCGATCGCCTCTTTCGGGACGACCCGGATGATCTCGATGTCCCTTGATTCCTTCGGCTCGAGCTCGGTCAGCTCCTTGTCGTCCAGCATGACGATCTCGCCGGTCTCCGTTTCTATCCCGCGGCGAATCTGGTCGTAGGCGACCGCCTTCCCGGTGCGGGGGTTGACCATCCGCTGCTCGACCGGTGCGCCGTCGGGCTCGTCCAGTATCCGGAAGCGGACGGCCCGGTCGGTCACCGCGGAGCGCAGCTTGACCGGAACGGATTCCTCGCCGATTCGGATCACGCCCTTCCAGATCGTCGACGCCATTGCCCTCGAAGCTCCTTTCCCTGCTGTTCCGTCCGCGCTCGTGAGGAATTCTACGCGCGCTTGCGGATCGCGCGCACGAGCTCGGCCTTGGTCATGTTGCTCCGGCCCTCGATGTGCAGCTGCTTCGCTCGGTTGTACAACTCACGCCGCGTGCGTTCCTCGAGCGATGTGGTCGGGTTCCCGGTTCCCATCGTGGATCGCAGCCCGCTCTTGGTCCTTCCCTCCTCGCGCCGATCCCGGTTCACCGTCCTGGCGGCGATCTCCTCGGCGCGTTCCTCCGACGTTCCTTCCTCGACCTGGCTCTTGCGGATCTTCTCGTACTTGCGCTCGTCCTTGGCGCTCCAGGCTCTCGGCATGATACCTCTCCTGTCTGAATGCGGATACCCCGTCCTTGGTTGAGCGTACGCCCAGCCGCGCCCCCATGCCGTACGGGGCCTTACCTGCGGGACCACCTGCCAGGGGACGTAGCGCATCCACCTCCATCCCTCCGCCATCCTCCGGCGGCCCTGCGACGCCAAGGTCAGACGTCGCTTTCCGAAGGGTATGTCAGTCGGACGACAGCCCTGCGCTCGCCCGCGGCGCATACTCCATCGGTCGGTTGAGAACCCGAGGCTAGGAGGGCGCGTGGCGACCAAGACGGCGAAGAAGAGCGAGAAGAAGAAAAGAGAGGGCTTTCCACCCCAGCATCAGAAGCGCCAGCCGGGTCTCGAGCACCGCATGCGGCCCAGGCCGGACGCTGTGGACGAGGGCCGCCGGCCGAGCGGCAAGCTGGCCGGGCGACGCGCGCTCATCACGGGGGGCGATAGCGGCATCGGCCGCGCGGTGGCGGCGCTGTTCGCAGCCGAAGGGGCGGATGTCGCGATCGTGTATCTCGACGAGCACGAGGACGCCGCCGAGACCAGACGTCTCATCGAGGAGAAGGACAGGGTTTGCGTGTCGATCGCCGGCGACATCGGCGATCCCGACTTCTGTGAGCAGGCCGTCGAGACCGCACTCGTCGAGCTCGGAGGCATCGACCTCCTCGTCAACAACGCGGCCGAGCAGCACGAGACCGAGGACTTCGCGGAAATCCCCATCGAGCAGGTCGAGCGGACCTTCCGGACCAATATCCTCTCGTACTTCTGGATGACCCGCGCAGCCCTACCGCATCTGGGGAAAGGCTCGGCGATCGTCAACACCGCTTCGGTGACCGCGTATCGGGGAAGCGACACGCTGATCGATTACGCCTCCACCAAGAGCGCGATCGTGGGATTCACCCGCTCGCTCGCGCTGCACCTGGCGGGCCGGGGCATCCGCGTCAATGCGGTGGCTCCAGGGCCGATCTGGACGCCGCTGATCCCCGCCTCGTTCCCGGCCGACAAGGTGGCGACGTTCGGCACCGACGTGCCGCTCGGCCGCGCCGGCCAGCCCGAGGAGGTGGCGCCGAGCTTCCTGTTCCTGGCGTGCGAGGACTCGTCCTACATGACCGGGCAGGTCATGCATCCCAACGGCGGAGAGATCATCAACGGTTGAGGTGGTGGGGGCGAAGATCTCGCCCCCACCGGATCGGAGTCCCTACATGGGCCGCGCCTCGCGGCCGGATCCATTGCCGGCGACGCCCTTCTCGTGGGGCGACGGCTGGCGTCCCTGGCGATCGGTTTCCCGCCTCGCGCCCTCGTTCTCCCTGCGCGGAAGCAGTTTCTCGCTCGTATCGCGGGCTTCTCTAGGGTCCGCCATCTTCATCCTCCTCGCTCGTGTTCCCGCGCGACTCCCGCGTCGCACGGGGCGGTGCGATGCGGCCCCTCCCCGGCGCAGACCGGCGCCAGCTACTTCCTGCCGACGGCCTCTTCGTTCAACCCCGCCGTCAGCAGGCCGCCCTCGGCGATCGACGTGAGCTTCTCGTCGGCGGCCGCCTCCTCGTCGAGGCTCTCGTCCAGGAAGTCGGCCACCTCGTCAAGATCGAGCTGCCTCGCCCAGGCGACCGCCGTCCCGTACGCCGAGATCTCGTAGTGCTCCACGCGCTGTGCGTTGGCGATGATCAGCGCGTCTCCCAAGGGGCCCGAGAGACCCTTCTGCAAACCCTCGTCGCCCTCCTTGAGCAGCCCCTTCATCCCCATGCACATCTTGCTCACGGGCTTTTCTCCCAGCTCCTCGAACACCTTTTCGAGACGCTCGATCTGCTTGTGGGTCTCGTGGAGATGCGTGGACAGCGCGTCCTTGAGCTCGTCGTCGGTGGCGGCCTCGACGAGTTTGGGGAGCGCTTTGGTTATCTGATTCTCCGCGCTGTGAATGTCGCCCAGCTGCTCCAGGAACAACTCCCTGAATGTGGTCATGGCCTCCGCCTCCTTCTCCATATGTTCTCGGTGTTCGCCGATCGCTTCGCCACACATCGAGGATAGCGTGCTTCGGAGAGGGAATCCGTCCGGCGCGTTACAGCAGAGATCAGCGCCCCGCAGATCCTGCGACCGGAATCGTGGTCCCGTCGGAGAGCGTGAAGCTCGCGTGGCGCATACTCCATCGGCCCTCTTCGAGCGTCAGCTCGGCTGTGAGTCGCCCGCTGTCGCGCGCTCCGAGGATACGGGCCTCGAGGCGGGCAGCCGGCGGATCGGCCGACGCGGTTTCCGACAGGGCGAGCGTTTCGAATTCCCGGATGGCGCCGATCAATCCCACTACGGTGTTGTCGGCTTGGATCGTCTGACGGGCTGCGGCGGCGGGAGAATCGGATTCGCGGCGATCCAGAGAGCCCTGGCCGTAGAGAAAGAGGACGACCAGAACCGCGAGCGCGAACAGCACGAAGCCGATCGCGACGCGCGTGCCGGTGCTCACTCGCCGAGCTTCTCCAGCAGCTCCTCGAGCCGCTCGACCATCCACGTCTCGCCGGCATCTCGCAGAATCGGGAGGAGGTCGCGCGACGTTTCGGTCAGGTACTTCTCGCGCAGCGCTGCGTGTGGACGCTGGATGGTCTCACGCATGTTGTGGATCCGGTCGGCGGACTTGACGAGCCGCACGGCCCGGGGACCGCGCCGGATCCCCGACCAGTACACGGCGGGCGGGCGCTCGATCCCGAGTGCGCGGAGTCTCCACGACAGCAGGGTGACGCCCTCCTGGACTTCCTTCCCCCATCGCTCGAGCAGGATCGTGGGGTGGACGTCGCAGTCCTCGAGCACGTCGTGAAGGAGCGCGATGGCGAGGGTGACGTCGTCGACCGGCTCGGGGAACTCCTCCTCGAGGATCTTCCGCACGGCCCTGACGTGTTCGACGAATGGCACCCCGGGGGCCCGCTCCTGGCCCTGGTGGGCCGCCTCGGCGAAGGCGTCCACCTCCTCCAGATCCAGTTCCCGGCCTGCCCCGTCGCCTCGCATCGATCTAACGTAGAGAAGGATCTCCCTTGACACCAGCCGACGATTCGAGTAAACTGTCCCCCGCTTTCAGGAACCAATTCGCTAGGGGATCGACCGCACGAATACAGAGGCGCCGGACTCAGAAAGCGAAACCAGAGTCCCGGCGTCTTTTTTTGCGCACGAACCCGACGCCTGAAAGAGCGGCACAACGCCGAACGTAACAGCAATGCAAGGAGCAAGAACGAGAATGGCTGAGAGAATGACCGGCACCGTGAAGTGGTTCAACGACGCGAAGGGCTTCGGATTCATCCAGCAGGAGAACGGCCCGGACGTGTTCGTCCACTTCTCCGCGATTCAGGCTGACGGTTTCAAGAGCCTTTCCGAGAACGACCGTGTCGAGTTCGAGGTGACGCAGGGCCCCAAGGGCCCGCAGGCCGCGAACGTGACGAAGGTCGCGTAAGCGGACCGGAGGCACAGGGCCGCGTCAGCGGCCCGACGAAGAGCCCCCGCCATCGGCGGGGGCTTTTTCGTTCAGGAGCGCGCGATCCCGGCGATCACCTTCTCACGGTCGCCAGGGGACCAGCTCGCGCGACAGCCGATTGACCAGGTGCGTGGCGCCGATCCCGAGGACCGCTATGACCACCAGCGTCGCGTAGAGCTCCTCGACGTCGAAGGTCTCCCAGGAGAACCAGACGAGGGCACCCAGACCGGTCACGGCGGCCACGACTTCGATCGCAATCGTCACGTGCATGACCGAGTTCAGGGCGATCCGGAGTCCGCCCAGTACCGTCGGCATGCTGGCCGGGAGAATGACCCGCGTCAGGAGGCGCCTTCGCCCGGTGCCGTAATTCGCCGCCACTTCGAAATAGATCGACGGAATCTGGAGGACGCCGGCGAGCGTGGTGATCAGCATGGGGAAGAAAGCGGCGATCGAGATGACGAACAGCTTGGAAGACTCCCCGATTCCGAGGAAGATCATGACCAGTGGCAGGATCGCGATCTTGGGGATGGGGTAGACGGCTCCGACGATGGGATCGGCGATCCTCCTCAGGGTTACGGACCGTCCCATGGCTACGCCGCCCAGAAATCCCAACCCGGTGCCGATCACCAGTCCCACGCCCATGCGGTAGAGGGACATTCCCAGATTGCGCGGGAGCGTGCCGTCGGCGACGAGCTCGACGAGCTTCCGGGCGATGGCGGTGGGTGGCGGGAAGTACAGCCGAGGCAGCAGCCCGAGCATGATGGCGACCTCCCAGCACACGAGCGCCCCGAGGATGACGGACGCATTGCCCCACCATGTGGTGGAACCGGACCTCCCGCTGCTCAGCCGGGGATCGAGAGCTGGCGCCTGGCTTCCTTCTCGAGATGCCGCCAGATGTGCCATTTCACCTCCGTGATCTCGGGACGATCGGGCGCGGCCAGCGCACGCGGGCGCGGCAGGGGCACGGGGATCTCTTCGACGACCGTTCCCGGACGCCCGCTCATCACCAGTACCCGATCGCCCAGGAGGATCGCCTCCTCGATGTCGTGGGTGACGAACAGCGCGAGCTTCTGGTCCTCCTGCCAGATTCCGAGCAGCTCCTCCTGTAGCAGGAGGCGGGTCTGAGCGTCGAGCGCTCCGAATGGTTCGTCCAGCAGAAGGATCGGATGCTGGCTGACATAGGCGCGCGCTATTCCGACGCGTTGTCGCATTCCCACCGACAACTCGTGGGGGTGACGATCGGCGAAGTCGGCCAATCCGATGCGTTGGAGGAACTCCATCGCGCGCGCCCGTCGCTCGGCGGGACCGACGCCCTGCATCTCGAGCCCGAAAGCCACGTTGTCGACGACTTTCAGCCACGGGAACACGCCGTGATCCTGAAAGACGAGGGCGTTGCGGGGGCGATCTCCGTTCTCCCCCGGTGTGAAGCGGATCGACCCGGATGTCGGCTGCAGAAGCCCCGCCACGAGCTTCAGCAGGGTCGTCTTGCCGCAGCCGCTCGGGCCCACCACACTTACGATCTCATGCCCGCGCGCCTCGAGCGAGACCTCGCTGAGCGCCGTGATCCAACCGTCCGCCGTGGGATAGCGGAAGCCGACCGATTCGCAGACGAACCCGGTCATCGATCATCCTCCGCATACCGGTCGCGATAGGCCGTCGTGAAGTAGGGATCCCAGAGCTCCTCGATCTCCACGATGCGGCGGATGTGTCCCCGTTCTAGCGCCCAGCGCTGGAACTCCAGGATCGACTCCTGCTCGATGCTTCCGTCCGCGCGGATCATGGGCCAGCACATCTTCTTCAACGTTTCGATATCGAGTCCCGTATTCCTGCTGGCGAGCTCCAAGTTGCGTGGTGTGGGCCCTTCGTTGAACTGTCGCACGGCACGCAGGTAGCCCGCGACGAAGCGTCGGCCTGCTTCCCGGTCATCGTCCAGAAGCCGCGGACCGAACGCCAGCATGGTCCACTGGAAGCCGTCGAGGACCTCACCGACCGGCGTCACGATGCGGTGTCCCTCCTCGACCATCCTAGTGGGCCAGGGCTCCGAGATCACCGTGAAGTCGATGCGCCCGCGGTTCATGGCCTCCATCCTGGCGGGCTGGGGAATCCACGACTCCTCGACGTCTTCGAGCGTCAGACCCCCGCGCTCGAGGTACTTGTCCAGGAAATACCCTTCGATGCTCACTTCCTTGTAGTCGATTTTCCTGCCCTTGAGCGAGGAAGGTTCCACCGGCTCGCCGTCCGCATAGAGCCCTTTGCGGGCGACCAGCGCGGACAGGCTGCACTTGCCCGACTCGAAGTGCCCCGCGCCGACCACGACCTTGACCCTCGCTCCCTGGTCGATCGCGTTCACCAGCGCGACCATGTTCGTCATCCTGGCGACATCGATCCGATTCTGATCGAGGATCGGCAGCGCGGTCGAGCCGGTCTCCGAGGCGGGCAGGAGATGGAGATCTACGCCCTCGTCGGCGAAATAGCCCTCTTCCAGGCCGATGAGAAGAACCGTGCTCCCGATGTACTCTCCGGCCGCCATGTCGATCCGGACCAGCTCCTGCTTCGACGGATCTTCCGGATCCGATGCACCGCAGCCGGTGGCGAGGGCGAACGCCAGGAACCGCAGGACGCGGGCGTGGACGGTCCTCATACGCGGTGAACGACGAGGGGAGGGAACTTGCCCCGCCCCGTCCATTCCGGCTCCCGACGCTCGAGCCGGAACGTTCCCGCCTGCTGCCAGTGCTCGCGGGCGCTGTCGGCATACACGTTGCCGCCAGCCAGCGTTTTTAGGATGACGGGAATGATGTCGCCTTCGTCCCTCAGGGCGACGGCGGGGTTGACCACGAGGACGAGGCGCGTGAAGCCGTCCGCGTCCTCGCGCTCGTGAAGCTGATAGTCATGGGGGTCGCCTCCGAAACGTCGAGGCAGGACCTCCTCGAGGATGCGGACCATCTCGCCGTCGATCAGATTGATCCCTTCCCCCGTCAGCTTGCGGTAGCTGCGGATCCGGCGCAGGTGCGTACCGAATCCCACCTCATCGAACGGGCAGCCGCACGCTCGCCGCTCCATCACTCCGAAGTCGTCGACCTCCACGTTCAGCAGCAGCCGACTCGAGCTGGGGAGCAGGGTCGTGAAGCAGAAGGCGTCGACCTCCTGCGCTGTACCCGGGATCTGGACCGGTATCTGGATGGCCGCCAGCCCGTCCGCGAAGAAGTGGACATCGCTCTCGTCCACGGGATTCGCGCACCCGATCCCGATCACCCCGATATCGGAGGCGGAATAGCTGGGCACGTAGCGTGCGCCCGACTCGCGGATCCTCGCCACCTTCGCCGGCGTCGGGGGCTCACCGCCCGCGACGAACGTCACGCCCTCGAGCCCGATCCCCTCCTCGATCGCCGCCAGAGCAACCCGCAGCGCCATCGAGACGCCCGCCCGCACCTGGCATCTCCCCTCGGCGCCCGCCAGCTCGGCGGCCGCACGGGCGACGAGAATCGCCCGGGAAAAGGGCGCGGGCCGGGGAAACGGCACCGGGTGTCCCAGCAGGCGGCACTGGCGGAGGATCAGCTGGCTCGCCAGCCGGAACCGCGCGGGAACCCTGACTTCTTCGCTACCCATCGGCTCGAACCAGCAACGCGATACGTTCCCCATTAGGATCGATCGCAGCACCTGGGTCAGGCCGGACCCCAAGGGAGGGCGGCAGCGCCAGAGCACGGTGGGTGCATTCACGAGACCGTGGACGTGATCGCCGTAGAGGTGGTAGTGGGTGGTGTCGAGAACGCGGTACAGGTTATGGGGGATCTGGGTGGGGGTCCCCGTGGAGCCGGAAGACCGCGATCTGCCGTCGCTCTTCACGAGCGGGTTGTCGAAAGCTCGGGGACCGGGGACGACCACGCGTCCATTCCGTTCGATCGGCTCGCGGCCCTTGAACTCCTCGAATCGCACGTAGACGCCGGCTTCCCGGAGAGACGTCAAGGTCGCCTCCACTCCCCGGTCCCGAACCATGACCCGCAGGTCTCCCAACTCGCACCGCGCTTCCCGAAGCAGCGGCAGGTACGGGCTCTCCGGGTGACCGTAGACACCTCGCTCCACCACATCCAGGAATCT
>JAICQP010000239.1 GCA_025937815.1 Gemmatimonadota bacterium | reverse complement strand
GCAGGGGTCGGTGATCTCGCCGCTGCTCGCCAACGTCTACCTGCACTACGTCTTCGACCTCTGGGCCGAGCGCTGGCGACGGCGCGAGGCCACGGGCGATGTGATCATCGTGCGCTACGCGGATGACGTGCGCCACATCACCTGGCGCTGGATTCCTTTCGCAGAAAGGAGGGGTTTGGAAGAGATGACCCTTGGGCCAACGGCTCACCCGGCGGCGAAAGCCAAGGGGGACAGTAGCATGCCGTCGAAGCGGGAGCGGCCCGAAGACGCTTACGGCCCCGTCCCGCAAGGCCCGCGCGATAGGGTGAGGACCGGATTGTTCGAACCTCAGCCTCCAGCGATGCAAGCGTACATCCCCCGACACAGCGTCTTACGTCGGGGCCACCGCGATAGGGCGGCAAAGTCGTCGTCGCCTCAACCTTCCCCACGGTGGGCGATGGGGGACAACCCCATTCAAGGGGGCGGACGAGGCACCTACGTCGCGCTCGACACGTCCAGCACCAAGGGAATGTGGGATCGCCCGCCGCGCCGCGAGGCGCAGGGCGACGGAGCCGCCGTAGTACTCCGCGGGCGGGAAAGCCGTCCACATGGGGAAGGGCGGCAGGTGTCCTGAGACCCGGACGGCGAGGTACGCGAGATGCGGAGCGCCGCAACCGTGCTGGGGATCATCCACGATCGCGGCAGCCGAGGACTGCCGCTGGAGGACGTCTATCGACAGCTCTTCAACCCAGATCTGTTCCTGCTCGCGTACGGTCGGATCTCCCGCAACGCCGGTGCCATGACGCCGGGCGTCACGGCGGAGACCGTCGACGGGATGTCGTGGGCGAAGATCGGCCGGATCATCGACGCGCTGCGTCGTGAGACGTACCGGTGGACGCCAGTGCGGCGCGTCTACATCGAGAAGAAAGGCTCGACCAAGAGGCGGCCGCTCGGCGTCCCGACCTGGTCGGACAAGCTGCTGCAGGAGGTGATGCGCCTCATCCTCGAGGCGTACTACGAACCGCAGTTCAGCCCGGCCTCGCACGGCTTCCGCCCCGCCCGCGGCTGCCACACCACGTTGGACGAGATCTATCACCGCTGGGCCGGCACGGAATGGTTCGTGGAGGGCGACATCGCCAATTGCTTCGACTCGCTCGACCACTCGGTCCTGGGGTCGATCCTGCGCGAGAAGATCCACGACAACCGCTTCCTGCGGCTGATCGGCAACCTGCTCCGGGCCGGGTATCTGGAGGAGTGGCGCCACAACGCCACGCTGAGCGGCAGCCCGCAAGGGTCGGGGCTCAGCCCCGTCCTCTCGAACATCTACCTGGACAGGCTGGATCGGTTCGTCGAGACGACGCTCCTCCCGACGTACAACCGCGGCGACCGACGCAGACCGAACCCGGCGTGGCGGCGCTTGCGCGACCGGGCGAAACGGCTGGAGAAAGCGGGGTACCGGGGTGAGGCCGATCGGCTTCGCCGCGAGATGAAGCGGATCCCCTGCCTGGACCCGATGGACCCGGCCTATCGCCGCTTGCGCTACATCCGCTATGCCGATGATTGGCTGCTCGGCTTCAGTGGGCCGCGATCCGAGGCCGAGGAGATCAAGCGCGAGGTCGGGGCGTTCCTGCGCGACCAGCTCAAACTGGAGCTGTCCGAGACCAAGACGCTGATCACCCACGCGCGGTCGAAGGCCGCGCGCTTCCTCGGCTACGAGATCGCGGTGCTGCACAACGACCGGAAGCGCGACCGACGCGGTCACCGTTCCCTCAACGGCCAGATCGGGTTGCGCGTGCCGCCGGCCGTGGTGCGGCAGAAGTGCGCGCGCTACCTGCGCCACGGCGAGCCGATGCACCGCTCGGAACTCGTCCACGACTCGGCCTTCAGCATCGTGGCGGCGTACCAGCGGGAGTTCCGGGGCGTCGTGGCGTACTACCGGCGGGCCTACAACCTGCATCGCCTCAACCGCCTGAAGTGGGCGATGGAGCGGTCGCTGACCCGCACGCTGGCGCTGAAGCTGCGCACCAGCGTCTCGCGGGTCTACCGCCGCCACCGCGCCACGCTTCAGACCGACCGAGGCCCGTGTGTCGGGCTCGAGATCGTGGTCGAGCGCGACGGCGGACGACGGCCCCTGGTGGCCCGGTGGGGCGGCATCACGCTGGCGCGGGACACGAGGGCAGTCCTCGGCGACGCGCCCTTGCGCGACTGCGGGCCCCGGACGGAGCTCGAACGGCGCCTCCTGGCGAACGCCTGCGAGCTGTGCGGCTCGCCGGACGACATCGAGGTGCACCACGTCCGTGCCCTGAAGGACCTGCGGCGGAAGGGGCGCGCCGCTCGGCCCTACTGGGTCGAGATCATGGCGGCGCGTCAGCGCAAAACGCTGGTGACATGCCGGTCGTGCCACGCCGCTATCCATGCTGGTCGTCCGGTGCGGCACAGCCCGTCGAACATCGTGGAGGACGCTGGAGAGCCGGGTGCTCCTAACGGCGCACGCCCGGTTCGGGGAGGGGCGGATGGAAAAGTGCCTGCGTAGGCAACTCGCCAGCCGCCCACTCCACTTC
>JAICQP010000218.1 GCA_025937815.1 Gemmatimonadota bacterium | reverse complement strand
GGGTCTCCGGCGGGCATGGGAGCCGCGACGCGTGGGATCTGAGCTTCCGGCGATCTCGGTCGTTGTCGCCACTCGCGACCGCGGACACCTGGCGGCATCCGCCGTACGCTCGGTCCTCGCCTGCAGTCCACCGGCGCGCGAGGTATGGGTGGTCGATCAGAGCCGGGACGGCCGAACCTCAGACGCGATGGCGGACCTCGCCGCGGATGAAAGGATGAGGTACCTCCGCTCGGATACGGAGGGACTGAGCCGCGCCCACAACCTGGCGATCGGCCGCACCACGAGCGAGCTGGTCGCGATCACCGACGACGATTGCGAAGTTCCCGCCGACTGGCTCGGGCGAATCGCGGACGCGTTCGCGGTCGACCCGCGGATCGGCGTCGTATTCGGCACGGTGGTGGCCGCCCGCCACGACGGGCCCGGCGGCTACATTCCGGCGTACTCACGCGACGCTCCCTTCCTCGCCCGGAGCCCGCACGAGAAGTGGCGCATCGAGGGAATGGGCGCGTGCATGGCGATCCGCAGATCGACCTGGGAGTCGCTCGGGGGATTCGACGCGAAGCTGGGCGCGGGCGCCGACTTCGACGCCGCCGACGACGGCGACTTCGCCTACCGGGCGCTGCGGGCGGGCTGGTGGATCCACGACACCCCGGCCGTCAAGGTCGTGCACCACGGCTTCCGGACTCCAGCCGAGGGGCGCGCGCTCCTCGTCCAGTACGCCCGCGGGACCGGGGCCATGATGGTCAAGCACCTGCGCTGCCGCACTCCGGGGTCTGGGCGGCTCCTCGCGCGGATGGCGTGGCGCTGGGTTCTGCGCCGCCGCCCGCCGGGGCTCCGGCTCGGCGCCCACGATGCCTCCGCCGGGAGGCTGGTAGGGTTCGCGCGGGGGTTCGCCGCCGGCGCCCTGGCGCCCGTCGATCGCGAGCGGTGCCTGTACCGGGAGCAGACGACGACACGGGAGGTCCAATGAGCGATCCGATCCTGTCCGCCATCGTCGTCGCCCCCGAAGGCTGGGCGCCGGTGCGGACCACCGTCCAACACCTGGCCGCTCAGTCGATCGCCGACCGGATCGAGCTCGTGTTCGTCGTGCCGCGGGGGCTATCGTTCGCCCCCGACCTCGACCTGAGCGGATTCGCGGGTCAGCGGATCGCCGAGATCGACGGGCAGGCGGCCGGCGCCGGCGGATACGTCGGGGGCGCGGCGGGATACGCGGCGGGCGTGCGCGCGGCCACGGCGCCGTTCGTGGTCCTGACCGAGGACCACTGCTATCCCGAGGCCGGGTGGGCCGAGGCGCTGCTCGCGGCCTACGACGACCGGACCGCCGTGGTGGGCCCCGTCGTGGCGCACGCGAACGAAGAGGGCGCGGTCGCGTGGGCCGACTACCTCCTGGGCTACGGGCCGTGGCTGGATCCCACCCCGGGCGGCGACGTCGCGTACCTGCCGGGCCACAACAGCAGCTACCGGCGCACCGCGCTCCTCGAGTACGAGCCGGAGCTCGAGCGCTGGCTGGAGGCGGAGAGCGTGCTCCACTGGGATCTCCGGGACAAAGGGTGGCGCCTCGTGCTCGAGCCGCGGGCGCGAACGCATCACTTCAGCTTCTCGCGTCCGGCGTCGTGGCTGAGGGCCACGTTCCTGCAGTCGCGCGCCTTCGCCGGCCGTCGCACGCACGAGGCCGGCGCCGCCAGGCGCCTGTTCTGGGTCGCCGCGGTCCCGCTCATTCCCGCGGTCCGGATCCGGCGCTGCCTGAGGGACTCGCGCCGCTCCACGGCCGGGCCTTCGCTGCTGCGCGCGCTGCCCGCGCTGTCCGCGGCGCTCGCCGTCAGCGCGGTGGGCGAGGCCGTGGGCTATGCGCTGGGCGAAGGCGACGCGGCCGAGCGGGTCTCCCGCTTCGAGTTCCGCCGCGACCTCCACGTCACCGATCGTGACCGCCGCGCGATGGGGCGCGCCCGCTTCTGGGACTGACCCCACGCGTGACGGCCGTGATCCCCACGGCCGGGCGACCTGGCCTCGTCGCCCGCGCGGTCGAGAGCGCGCTCGCCCAGACCGTACGCGGCATCGAGGTCGTGGTCGTCATCGACGGACCGGACGCCATGACCGAGAAGGCGCTTTCGACGATCGCCGATCCGCGTCTGCGCGTGATCCGGCGTCCCAAGGCCGGGCCGGGAGCGGCGCGGAACGCAGGGGTCGCCGCGGCCGCCGCGGAGTGGATCGCCTTCCTCGACGACGACGATCTCTGGGCGCCCGCGAAGCTCCAGCGGCAGCTGGCCGTGGTCGAGTCTTCCGCGCTCGCCTACCCGATCGTCGTCGGAAGGGTCGCCGCCGACGACGGCAGCGGCCGCGAGCGGATCTGGCCGCGGCGCCTCCCGCGCCCCGGTGAAGCGCTGGGCGATTACCTCCTGGTCCGCCGCACCCCCTTCTGGGGAGAGGCGCTCGTTCACACGTCGACGATCCTCACCCCGCGCGAGCTCCTCGAAGAGGTGCGATTCCGGGAGGACATGATGTGCCACGAGGACATGGATTGGCTCCTGCGCGCCAGCCGCGTCGAAGGCGCCGGCGTCGTATTCGTTTCCGACGCGGAGCCGCTCGCCACCTGGAACGTCGATCTCGCGCGCGGGCGCGCGAGCCGTGGCGGTGACTGGCGCGACTCACTGAGGTGGGCGCGGCTCGAGCGCCCGCTCATCTCGCGGCGGGCCTATGCCGGCTTCCTCCTCACGAACGTCGCCGCGCATGCGGCGCGACAGCGGAATGCCTCCGCGCTCTGGCGGCTTCCCTGGGAGGCGTTCCGGCGCGGCCGGCCGCGAGTGCGGGACCTGCTGCTGTTCGCGGGCATCTGGCTCCTGCCGGAGTCGGCCCGGACTCGCGCGGCCGATATCCGGCACAAGCGAGCGCGCGGGTGAACCCCGGCCCGATTCTCGCAGGGACGATTCGGGTGGGAGAGACCATGTCGCCAACGATCACGGACCGCCGGGACATAGCGCCCGCCCTCTGGCTCATCGCCACGGCGATCT
>JAICQP010000260.1 GCA_025937815.1 Gemmatimonadota bacterium | reverse complement strand
CCGACCAGGAAGAGGGCGGCGACCGCCAGCGGCGCGAGGTAGATGGAGCGGTTCTCCCAGAGCTCGCGGCGCACCGACCAGAGCAGGTCCGTCCGCGGGGTGCTCATCGGGTGGCTCCTTGCGGCTGGCCTGCGCGAGAGCTCAGGATCGCGACGAAGAGGTCGGCCACGCTGGGAGTCCGCACATCGCCCAGAGCGGCGAGCCGCTCCCTGTCCTGACCTTCGAACAAGAGGACGCTGCGGCCCACGCTCTGCCGCTCGTGGACCGGATGGAGGGCGCGCGCCGCGGCGATCCTGTCGGGATGCACCGCCACCTCGTGGAACCGAACCTCGACCTCCTCCATGCTCCGGCGGAACACGATGCGCCCGCGGTCGAGGAACACGACATCGGTGAGGACGTGCTGGACCTCGTCCACCTGATGCGTGGCCACGACGACCGTCCGGCTCTGCTCGAAGTAGTCGCTCAGCAGAGAGTCGTAGAACTGCTTTCGAAACAGCAGGTCGAGTCCGAGCGTGGGCTCGTCGAGGACGAGCAGCCGCGCGTCGATGGCCATGACGAGCGCGAGATGGAGCTGCGCCACCATGCCCTTCGACAGCTCCCTGACCTTGCTGGTCGGCCGGATGGAGGTCTTCGCCAGTAAGGCGTCGGCCTTCGCGCGGTCGAACCCGGGGTGGACGCCCGCCAGGTAGTCGAGCGCCTGCGATACCCGGATCCAGCGGGGCAGCACGGCCACGTCGGCGATGAAGGTGGCGTCCCGCATGAGTCGCGCGCGATCGGTCCAGGGGTCGCGCCCCATCACGCGGAGCTGTCCCTCGTAGGACGTGAGGCCGACGATCGCGTTCAGCGCCGTGGTCTTCCCGGCACCGTTGGGCCCGATCACACCCAGGATGCGGCCCTCCTCGACCTCGAGGTCGATGCCATCCAGGGCGACGGTCGCGCCGTACGTCTTGCGGAGCCCGCGGGCCTCTATGTACGCCATCGGTTCAGCGCTCCTTCGGGTTTGGATGCTTCGCGTGGGGCGGGGAATCGGAGGCCGTCTCGTCGGCCGGGGAATGCGGGAGCTCATCCGGCGTCAGGCCGAGCCGCCGGATCCGGTCCTGGATCCGGGGCCACTCCTCGTCGAGGAACTTCCGCCGCTCGCTCTCGAGCAGCATGGCGCGGGCGCCCGGATTGACGAACATGCCTAGCCCGCGCCGCGCCTCCACCAGCCCTTCGTCCACCAGTTCCTGATACCCCTTCAGGACCGTGAGTGGATTGACCCGATACTCCGCCGCGACCGTGCGCACCGACGGCAGGGGCTCGCCTTCCTTGAGGACGTCGTCGAGGATCATCGCGACGACGCGATCCCGAAGCTGGCGGTAGATCGGCTTACTGTCGTTCCACTCACGTTCCATCAGGGATTCCTTTGAACGTCAGTTCGCGGGGGCAGCGCCATCCGCATGGGTCCGCTGGAGCTCGAATCGGCCGAGGAACGGCCCCTGTGGGAACTGGTACGTCCACTCCTCGACGTGGTTGTTCTCGTCGTCGAAGGTGAATGTGATGTGGTGCATGTGCCCGTGCTCGTCCCCCCCGGAGAGATCGAGGAACTCGAAGTCGATCCTCTTGCCGTCCGGGGAGATCTTGCCCTCGAACCGGGGACGATTGCCCGCATCACAATAGTGCGTCCCGATCAGGCGATCTCCCTCCAGGTAGAATACGGTGACCGGGTGATCGGGCATGCCCGAGAGGGACAGCTCGTGGACGAGCGCGTTCCCTCGAGAGGTCTCGCGAATGGAGAATTGCGCGAAGCGGCCGTT
>JAICQP010000097.1 GCA_025937815.1 Gemmatimonadota bacterium | reverse complement strand
GACCCACACCTTGAGCGCCGAGAACCCGCGCGAGAACTGCGGCCCGTACTCCATGAGGTCCGTGCCGCGGCCGGTCAGCTCCTTGTCTTCGCGGGTGTAGCTCGGATGGACCTCGAAGGCCGCCGACAGGTGCGTGGGATCGCGCACCACAACCGCCCCGGCAGCGGGCGGGATGTAGAGCCACTTGTGGGGATCGAAGGCGATCGAGTCCGCGCGCTCGATTCCGCGGAACGCGGGCCGCAGCGACGGGACGAGCGCCGCGATCCCACCGTAGGCGGCATCCACGTGGAACCAGAGCCCGTGCTCCCGGCAAACCTCGGCGATCTCCTCGAGGGGATCGATCGCGCCGGTCGCCACCGTCCCCGCCGTCGCCACGACGATGACCGGTCGTGCGCCCTCTGCCAGGTCGCGCTCGATCGCTTCCCGCAGCGCGTCGACGCGCATGCGATACTCCGCGTCCACGGGGATCTTGCGGACCGAGCGCCTGCCCAGCCCCATCATGTCCGCCGCACGCTCGTTGACGACGTGGGCCTCGGACGACGCGTAGATCGCGAGCGGCGGTCCCGCCGCCACGCCGAGCTCGCGCGAGTCCCATCCCGATTTCGCGTCGCGCGCGGCCTTGAGTCCCACGAACGCGGCCATCGCGCCGCCGGACGTCATGAGCCCGCCGGCGCCGGCCGGCAGGCCGAACCCTTCCGCGAACCAGCGCAGGAGGTGGAGCTCGATCTCGGTGGCGCCGGGCGAGAGTCGCCAGCCGCCCAGGTTCTGATCGAGCCCCGCCGCCAGGAGCTCGGCGGGCGCGGCCGGTACCGTGCCCGAGCCGACGATGTACGCCATGAACCCGGGGTGACCGGGATACATCGAACGCTCGAGCGCCATGTCCCGCAGATACGCCACCAGCTCGGCCACCGGCATCGGCTGGTCCGGAACGGGGATCGCGACAGCCGAGCGGACCTCCTCTATTCTGTGCGCGCGCGCCACCGGAAGCGAAGGGAGCCGCTCGAGCAGCTGGATCCAGACGTCCAGCACCCGCTCGCCGAGTTCCCGCGCCTGATCCGGCGACCAGTTCAGGTCTGGAACGGGCTCGGGGACCCGCGAGGATGGCGTGTCGGATCCGGAGGGGTTCATGACGGCGTCTGGAAGATGATGATCATCGGCTGGTCAAGGTCGGCGCTCCGCGCGGGGTCGTCCAGCGGCGGCCCTCACCCGGCCGACAGGATCTCCACCCGGTCTCCCCTGCGGATCGTCCCGGTTCCGCGGTGGTTGGCGTTCTGCCCAAAGAGGGCCTCGTTCCCCTGGCGCCGGAAGGTCGCGAGCGTCTGCAGGGGCTCCACGCCGCGCGCGCCCGTCTCCTGATCAGTCGTCGTCGTCGCGCAGCGGGCGCAGGGGCCAGCGGCGTCGAGCTCGATTTCCCCGATCCGGACCACTTTCCATGCATCCTCCGCGAAGGGTCGCACCCCTTCGACTACGATGTTGGGCCGGAAGCGGTTCATCGGAACCGGGTCGGCTAGACGCGCGTTCAGTGCGTCCAGCGACTCCCGCGACACGAGGAGGAACGAATACGCGTCGGCGAACGAGATCCGCGGGGAGGATCCCGCCGGGTCCCGCTTCGCCGCGCGCACCGTGGACTCCGGCATCCAGACGAGCCGCGCCCGGCGACCGAGAACCGACGTCAGCCAGTGATCCGCCTCCTCACCGATCGGCAGCGCATCGACGGTGTCCCGCCAGACGGTCACCCGCTCGGTCGTGGCCGTCTCCGGGACGGCGGTGACCGCGAGCGTCTCCCGCCCGGCTGCGCGGAGGGAGATCCGGCCGTCGGAAAGACCCGCGCGGATCGTCGCCAGGAGCGGAACGGTGCGCTGCGTCAGGAACCTTCCCTCCTCGTCGACGACCATCCAGCGGCGGTCGTTTCGGATGCCGAAAGCGTCGACCTCTGCGCTCTCGACCGCGATCCCGCCGCACGACTTGATCGGATAGACGAAGAGATCCGCGACCCGGATCCCGCCTGGACCGTTCATGGGAGCGTCCCGCCCTCGCACTGCGCGAGCGTCATCGGGCTACGCGGCGGGCGCGCCGGATCCGCCGCTCCGGACGTGCGCCGTCCGCAACGAGCACGAAGGGCCAGTGCCGCGCGCCCGCCATCCCGGCGAGCGCAGCTCCGACCCGCTCGAGATCGCCGTCGCGATCCGACTCCTTGCCGTACAGCGCGAACGAAGCGCTCCCGCTCCCGCTCATCCGCACTGTTCGCGCCATGCCCGCGGCGAGGACTTCGAACCCGCGGCCGGCCTCGGGACAGCGTGTGGTCACGATGGGCTCGAAATCGTTCCCGCGACCCGCCCCGCCCAGCGGGGGCAGCGAGCGACCTCCCGGGGGCGAGGCGGCGTCGAGCCATTCATAGGCCTGCCGGGTGGAGACGCCGACTCCCGGCCACACGAGGATCCCCCATCGCTCCGCTGGGAGCTCGGCGGGTGCCAGCTCGTCGCCGATCCCCCGCGCCCGCTGAGTCCCCCCCTGGAGGAAGAACCGCACGTCGGCGCCGAGCTCGGCGGCGAGGTCACCCAGCGTGTGCTCGGGATCCGGAACGGCGAACCGCCGCCCGAGCGCGAGCAGGACCGCGGCCGCATCGGACGAGGCGCCGCCGAGCCCCGCGCCGGCGGGGATCCGCTTCTCGACCGCGATCGAGACTCGCAGGTCGTGGCCGGTGCGCGCGGCGAGGAGGAGCGCCGCGCGGGCCGCCAGGTTGTCCTCGCCTGCGGGGACTCCCGCGGCGAACTCTCCGTGCACCGTGCAGGCGACCTGGACGCCGGCCGGGGCGCGCGCGATCTCGATCCTGTCGGCGAGGTCGATCGCCTGAAAGCCCGTGTCCAGCTCGTGCATGCCGTCCTTCCGGAGCCCCCCGACCGCCAGCCAGAGGTTGATCTTGGCCGGCGCCAGCCACACCTCGCGGGCGCCTGCCGCCGCGCTGCCGGCGGAGGCGTCAGCCGCGCTCATCGCCCTCCAGCAGCGGCTCGATCTCGGTCTCGAAATCCTCGGCCATCTCGCGCTCGAGCTCCTCCTCGGACCGCTCCAGCTCCTTCCACGAGAGGCCCTCGCGCAGGAAGTAGATCAGGCCCACGATGGTGACGGACAGATAGTTGACGGCGTGAAAGCCCAGCGAGTACGTGAATGCGATCGTGCGGTCGACGTCGAATGCCTCCAGGCTCTGCACGACGAAGGCCTGAAACGTGCCTACGAACCCCGGCGAGGACGGCGCCGCGACACCCAGCGCGGTGATCGAGGTCGTGAACAGTGCTCCCTCGATCCCCACCTTTCGCGCCAGGCCGAAGGCCGCCATCCCGATGAAGAACAGAAGCGCCACCAGCGCCCACTGCGCGAGCCCCAGCACCGCGCTGATGGCCAGCAGCCGCGGCCGCTTCAGCAGCTGGAGTCCCTCCACGAACGTCGCCAGGGCCCCCTCGAACGCCTCCTCGAAGCGTCCCCCGAATATGCGTCGTCGGACCCACTGCGCGGCGCCGATGACCTTCCGGGGCCAGGCGACGAGGACGGCCTGGAACGCCGCGAAACCCACGAAGATCCAGAAGGCGACCGCCGCGGTCGTGTCGGCCCAGGAGGGGAGGTCCACCACCCAGCGGAGGGCGTAGAGAATCCCGACCAGAGCGAACCCGTCGAACATGCGCTCGAGGAACAGGCTCCCGAAGGCGGTCGCCGTAGCGACCGGCTGGCGCCTGGCGAGCGCATAAGCGCGCACGAACTCGCCGATCCGTGCCGGCAGCACGTTGTTGGCCATGAGGCCGACCGCCGTGGCGCTGGCGCAGCTGGAAATCGGCAGCCACGCGACGGGGCTCAACAGGATCTTCCACCGAACCGCGCGGGCACCGATGTTGACGACAGGCGTCAGGACGAACACGAGCGCGAGCAGCATCCAGTCCGCGGCCCTGAGCGCCGGCCAGACCAGCGCCCACTCGACGCCGCGCATCGCCCACCAGATCGCAAGCGCCGAGATGAAGATCCCGACCCACGTCTTCCACCGACTCACCGGACTGCGAGTCCGACAGAAACCGCCGCGCGTATCACCGTGGACGGCTCAAAATGGCTCAAATGCAAGGCGCGCGACGAGAGGATTCCGAGGCGTAACACAAGCTACGCCGCAGGAAGACACGAGCAGTGCAACGCAGCAGATGAGCCATTTTCAGCCGTCCACCTACAACAGGTGGGTTTCGTTGATCACCAGCTTGTAGATCGCCCCCAGCCTCTCCGCCGCGCGATTCGAGAGGATCATGCGGGGCAGGAAGATCTCGAAGTACTCCATGACCGGCGAGATCGTGGTGTCGATCCGGAGCGCGAGCGTGATCACGGGCTTCGAGCCGAGTGCCTCCTGGTCCTGAGTGTTCGCGATTACGACCGTGGCGGTGTCGCCGCTCCCCTGCGCGCGGGTGACGGGGTTCGCGCCACCGTTCCCACCCTCCCGCTCGCCCTCCATCTTCTTGGCGGAGTGCGGACCCACCACGCCCAACGAAGAGCGCGAGACCGCAAAGTTCACGCGATCGTGAATGTCGAGCCGGATCATCTCCTTGTCCCGCACGCGCGAGCGATGGACATCCGACTTGTCGGCCAGGATCACGGCCGCCGCGATGTCGTTGACCGGCGCCCCGTCGGTCTCGTGGTGGTGGCCGATGGCGGTCACGACCTCGAGCACCTCGTCGATCGGCATCCCCAGATTCCGCAGGATCTCGTGGGCGAGCGCCGCTCCGCTCTGCGCATGATGATCGCGGTTGACCACGTTGCCGATGTCGTGGAGGTACGCTGCGATCCCGGCCAGCTCGCACTGCCTCGGCGGTCGCTCGAGCGCCTCCAGCAGCGACCGGGCGCGCTTCGAGACGACACCCGCGTGCCGCCGGCCGTGCTCGGTGTAGCCCATTGCGGCCATCACTTCGTCGGCGCGGTCGAGGTACTTCCGCGTCTCGGAGTCGCTCTGTAGGTCCGATAGCGAGATCACACCGTTTCCCTTCCATCCTGACGATGATCGTCCTCGAGGAGCCGCGCGACCTCCCGGTGCCCCGGGCCCCGCACTTCCGCTGGAACGAGGTCGAGGAGAAACGTGCCCAGCGCGCGATACAAAGCCTGCAGTCGGGGACGATCCGCGAGGGCGTCGAGCTGGGAGGCGACCGTGCGTGCGTCCCCGCGCGCCACCGGCCCGGTGAGCGCATGGGCGGGGGTCGCGGCCCGCAGGTTTTCCTCGGTGCGGGCGGTGAGCGGTCGCAGGAGCGCGAGGGCCTGCGCCTCGTCCAGCCCAGCTTCTTGCAAGAGCCGGACCGCCGCAGCGTCCAGCGCCATCCGGCCGTTCGAGGCCAGGACCAGCGCGGTATGGTAGCGGGCCTTGTTCTCCGCCGCCACGGCCACGCGCGCCAGCCCCAGGCGATCGGCCAGCAGCTCGAGCAGCTCCACCGCCCGGGGCTCCCCTTCGATGGCGACGACGGCCCCCGCCAGGGCCTCGGCGTCTCCTTCAGCGCCGCGGAAGGTCATCGCCGGATGAAAGGACCCGCAGGCGACCCCCTGACAGGCGAGCGGCGCGAGAAGCGCCGCGGGAAGCGCTCCGGCACAGTGCGCCGCGACCGCCGGCCGGGGGCCAACCGCGCGCGCGAGCCGCTCGGCTACGTTCGCGATCGCGTCGTCGGGAACGGCGATCAGCCACAGGTCAGCGGCCACGGCAGGGGGCTCGGGTGCGATCGTCACCGGGACCACGGGGACGAGCGCACGGCGCTCCGGCTGCAGCTCGCGCGGGTTCCACGCGCCGGTCAGCGAGATTCCGCGCGCCCGCGCCAGGCTCAGGATCGCGAGGCCGACCCTGCCCGCGCCGTAGACGTGAATCGCGGGGGACGCGCCGCTCACGACGCTACCCGCACGACTACCCCCTCCTGGCGAAGGCGCTCGACGACGTCCGGCCGGGCCCGCATGTCGACGAGCACCGCGTCGTCCGTGTACTCGCGGCCCAGGACCTCGCCCACCTCGTAGAGCCGCGCGAGCGACCGGCTGGCGGAAAGCGGCAGCGTCACGCGCACGCTGAGCTCCTCCGCGCGGAGGTGCCGTGACAGCGCCTCCTCGAGCGCCACGAGGCCGCGTGGGTCGACGGCGGACGCCATCACCGCATCGGGGTGCTCGCCCAGGATCCGCGCCCGCACCCCGACCCGCTCGGCGGCGGGAATGCGATCGAACTTGTTGAACACGAGCAAGGTCGGCGTGCCGGCGATTCCCAGCCCCTCGAGCACGTCGCGAACCACCCGCGTCTGCGCCTCGTGGTCCGGTTCCGATACGTCGATCACGTGAAGCAGTAGGTCGGCATGGACGACCTCCTCGAGCGTGGCGCGGAACGAGGCTACCAGGTGGTGCGGGAGGTTCCTGATGAACCCCACCGTGTCGGTAAGGAGGATCTCCTCGCCCTCCGGGAGCCGGATCCGGCGCGTGGTGGCGTCCAGCGTCGCGAACAGCCGGTCCTCGGCGTGCAGCCGCTCGCCCGAGAGCCGGTTCATGATCGTCGACTTGCCGACGTTGGTGTAGCCGACGAGCGCGACGTTCCACGCGTCGATGCGGCCCTTTCGCTGCAGCCGCCGCCGCTCCTCGATGTGCCCCAGCTTCTCCTTGAGCGTGGCGATCCGGTCGCGGATCACGCGCCGGTCGACTTCGAGCTGGGTCTCGCCCGGTCCGCGCAGGCCGATGCCGCCCCGGATGCGCGATAGGTGGGTCCACATGCGCTTGAGCCGAGGCAGCAGGTACTGGAGCTGGGCCAGCTCGACCTGGAGCTTGGCCTCGCGCGTCCGCGCCCGGTCGGCGAAGATGTCGAGGATCAGCTCCGAGCGGTCGAGCACGCGCTTGCCGATCAGGTCCTCGAGGTTCTTCCCCTGCGCCGGTGAGAGGTCGTTGTCGAACACGACCAGGTCGGCCCCCGTCATCCTGACCTCGTCGCGCAGCTCTTCGGCCTTCCCCTTGCCGATGAAGTAGGTCTTGTCGGCGGCGTCGCGGCGCTGGTACACCTCGCCCACGATCTCCGCGCCCGCGGAGACGGCCAGCGCGCGCAGCTCCTCGAGGAGGCTCCTGTCGGACCAGCCGATCCCGTCGTCGCCGATCGCCGCTGGGCCGCCGACCGCCGCCAGCACGACCTTCTCGGGTTCAGTGGGCTGTGGGACGCGGATCGTCACGCGTCCGCGCGGGCCCGCGCCCGCGCCTCGCGCCAGCGGGCGTCGAGATCGGCCATGCGCGCGCCCAGGCGCTCCTCGAACCCGCGGTCGGTCGGCTCGTAATACACGCGCCCTTCGAGCGCGTCGGGCAGATGGGTCTGCCCGACGACCGCGTTTTCGTGGTCATGGGCGTACTCGTAGCCCCGGCCGTATCCCAGGTCCTTCATGAGCCGTGTGGGGGCGTTCCGGATGTGGAGCGGCACGGGCTCGCCATCGGTGGCGCGCGCGTCCTCGGCCGCCATTCCATACGCGCGGTACAGGGCGTTCGACTTGGGCGCCGCGGCCAGGTATACGACCGCCTGGGCGAGGGCGAGCGAACCCTCGGGCATGCCCACGAAGTGGACCGCCTGCTGGGCGGCGATCGCCTGCTGGAGCGCGCGCGGATCGGCCAGCCCCACGTCCTCGGAGGCGAAGCGCACGAGCCGCCGCGCGACGTAGAGCGGGTCCTCGCCCGCCTCCAGCATCCGCGCGAGCCAGTACAGGCCCGCCTGCACGTCGGAGTCGCGCAGCGACTTGTGGAGCGCCGAGATGACGTTGAAGTGCTCTTCCCCCGCCTTGTCGTAGCGCATCGCCTTCTTCTGGAGCGCGGCCTCGACGCGTTCTCGCGAGAGCGTCTCGCCGTCTTCCGCCAGGGCGGTGGCGAGCTCGAGCGTCGAGAGCGCCATCCGCGCGTCGCCCTGTGCGGACTCGCAGAGGAAGGCGCGCGCGTCCGGCGCGAGCCGCATGCGGCGCGCGCCGAGTCCCCGCTCCTCGTCGACCAGCGCGCGATCGACCAGGACGCCGATCTGGTCGGCGGTCAGGGAATTCAGCGTGTAGACCCGCATCCGGGAGAGGAGAGCGGAGTTGACTTCGAAGGACGGGTTCTCGGTGGTCGCGCCGATCAGCGTTACGACACCCTGCTCGACGTGCGGCAGGAAGGCGTCCTGCTGGGACTTGTTGAAGCGATGGATCTCGTCGCAGAACAGGAGCGTCCTTCGTCCGCGGAGCCCGAGCTCCTCGCGCGCCTCCGTGACGACCCGCTTGACGTCCTTGACGCCCATCGTAACCGCGCTGAACCAGACGAACCTCGCGCCGGTCGACTCGGCCACGATCCGGGCGAGCGTGGTCTTGCCGGTCCCGGGAGGCCCCCAGAGGATGAGCGAATGGTGCTCGTCGGCCTCGATCATCCGGCGAAGCACACCGTCGGGTCCCACGAGATGCTCCTGCCCGACGAAGTCGTCGAGCGTGCGGGGGCGCACTCGATCCGCGAGCGGGGCCGCCTTCGCGAGCCGCTCGTCCGCCTGTTGCTCGAAGAGATCCATCTCCTCCTATTACCCTTCCGCTTCGCCGACGGTTTCCGGGCGCGGCACGCCACCCGCCGCGCGGGCGGCCGCCTCGATCAGGGCGAGGACCGCCCCCGTGGTGGCGCCGGAGTCGTCGGCGTTCATGTCGTAGCCTACGATCGCGACGGCCTCGAGGCTCCGTCCGTCGAAGGCGGCGGCGAGCGCATCGGTCAGGCGCGCGGGGTCGAGCCCGTCCGGCCGCGCGTGGTCGGCCCCCGGGACGGCGCCCTGCGCGAGCCCCGAGCAATCGACGTGCAGGTACCAGCCGCCGGCGTCCGTCGCGGCGACCTCGGTGGCGAGGCGGTCCAGCTCCTCGCGAGCGCGGATCCGGATGCCGTCAGCCTCCATGGCGCGGCGCTCCTCGTCGGAGGCGCGCTCGGCCCCGAGGACGATCACCTGGGATCCCGCGACCCGCGCCGGCCGCACCGCCAGCTTGTCGCGCTTCGCGCGGCCGGTCAGGAGCGCGAGTGATCGCTCGGCCAGCCGTGGCCGGCGCAACAGACCCGCGGAGCGATACTCTCCGCTGGCGCTCGCCCACACGACTCCCGTCCGCTCCCCCAGCGCGTCGATCACGCCGAGAGCGACGTAGCCGGAGCGGGACAACACGACCGGGAATCGCCTCCTATCCCACGCCGACTCCACGGCGTCCCCG
>JAICQP010000172.1 GCA_025937815.1 Gemmatimonadota bacterium | reverse complement strand
GTGGGCGCTCTCGGTCCTCTTCTTCCTACTGATCGGATACTGGCTGGACGGCAAGCTGGGGACCTTGCCGTGGCTCACGATCCTGGGAGCCTTCATCGGCGCCGCCGGCGGCTTCGTCAGCCTCTACCGCGGGATCACCGCTGCCGCGGCCGACGAGGAGGAGCGGCGGAAGGGCCCGCACCGATGATCGACGCCCGCTACCTGATCGCCCTGACGGCGCTCGCGGCCGTGATCGCGGGGGTCGCCTGGCCACTGGTCGACCGCTGGCCCGGCGGTCGCGAAGGTCTGGCGGCCGGCCTGGCGTTCTCGGTCGTCAGCCTCGGCGCGGGCTACCACGCGCTGCGGTGGGGAGCGCGCGCCGGAGGGTCGAAGCTCTTCGCGGCGGTGGCGGGGTCGGCCCTCGTGCGCTTCGCGGCGTTGTTCGCTCTGGCGCTCGGCCTCGCCTGGGCGACCGACGCGCACGTCGCGGTCGCGCTCCTGACCGTGGTCGCGCTCCACCTCGTACTCGGAACGTTCGAAATCGTGTACCTGCAGCGAACGGACGCGCTCGAATGACGATCCAAGACGAGCACGCGGTCGACACCCTGCACCAGGCGGCCGGCGCGGCGGCCCACGGCGCCGCCGACGCGCACGGCGCGGAAGAGGGGGTCGACATCGTCCACCACCTGGCCGACAGCCACGTGATGGAGTTCCCCCCATTCGGCGAGATCCACCTGCCGGAGATCCACCTGTTCGGCCTCGACCTCTCGATCACGAAGTACACCGTCTACATGTGGATCGCGGCCGCGCTCCTGCTCCTCATCCTGCTGCCGATGGCGCGGCGCCGCGGTGGGGTGTACCACGGCATCTACAACGCCTTCGAGGCGCTCATCGTGTACGTCCGCGACGAGATCGTCTACGCGAACATCGGGCGCGAGGACGGCCGGCCCTACGTGCCGTTCATCGCCACCCTCTTCTTCTTCATCCTGTTCATGAACCTGCTGGGGCTCGTGCCGTACGGCGGCACGCCGACGGGCAACCTCGCGGTGACCGGCGTGCTGGCGCTTTTCTCGATGGTGGTGATCGAGATCAGCGGCATCGTCGTCAACGGCCCCGTGCGCTACGCCAAGTCGCTGGTGCCCGAGGGCGTGCCGCTGTTCCTGGCGCCGATCATGATCCCGATCGAGATCATCGGGCACTTCGCCAAGCCGTTCGCGCTCATGATCCGTCTGTTCGCCAACATGACCGCCGGTCACGTGGTGATCCTCAGCATGCTGGGGCTCATCTTCCTGCTGAAGGCCTGGCTGGTGGTGCCGATCTCCGTCGGCTTCGCGCTGTTCATCTTCCTGCTCGAGCTCCTGATCGCGTTCATCCAGGCGTACATCTTCTCCGTTCTCACCGCCGTGTTCATCAACCTGTCACGTCACCCCCACTAGAAGGAGAACTGTCATGCCAGAGATCCACTTCGGACTCGGATGGCTGGGCGCCGGACTCGGCGCCGGACTGGCGCTGATCGGCGCCGGACTGGGCATCGGCAAGCTCGCCGGTCCCGCCATGGAAGGAATCGCGCGGCAGCCCGAGGCCGCCGGCGAGATCCGCCTCACGATGATCATCGCCGCCGCGCTGATCGAAGGCGTGGCGCTCTTCGCGCTCGTCATCTGCATCCTGATGGCGCTGAACGCGCCGGGCGCGTAAGGAGCCGCGATGGATCTGCTGAGCGCCGAACCGGGGCTCATCGTCTGGACGATCGTCACGTTCCTGCTCCTCCTCGGGATCCTCTGGAAGTTCGCCTGGAACCCGATCCTGGGAGCGTTGGACGCGCGCGAGGCGGCGATCCAGAAGACGATCGACGATGCCGAGCGTCTGCAGGCCGAGGCCGAGGCCGTGCTCAAGGAGCACCAGCAGCGGCTGGCCGAGGCCCGCGCCGAGGGAAACCGGATCCTCGACGAGGCGCGCCAGGCGGGCGAGCACATGAAGAAGGACATCCTGGAGAAGGCCCGCGGAGAATCCGAGAAGGTGCTCGAGCGGGCGCACCGCCAGATGGAGCTGGAGACCGAGCAGGCGATCCAGACGATCCGCACGCAGGCGGCGGACCTGGCTCTCAGGGCGGCCGAGAAGATCCTCGAGCGCTCGCTGACCGGCGCCGACCATCGGCGGCTGGCCGACGAGGCGCTCGCCGAGCTCGTCGAGCGAGGGGGCTGATGTGGAACGGGGCAGCCGACGTCTCGGGAGAGAGAGGCTGACGTGAGGGCGGGGACGATCGCCCGCGTGTACGCCGAGACCCTGTTCCGCTCGGCGGACCGCCACGGCCGGGTGGAAGACGTGGACGAAAGCGTTCGGGCCCTGTCGGCGGTGATCGACACGAGCCCGGATTTCCGGCGCTTCCTGGCGGCCCCCCAGATCGCGGCCGATCGGAAGCAGGCACTGGTGGCGGAATCCCTGAAGGCCCGGCTCGACCCGCTCGTCCTCCGCTTCCTCGAGCTCGTGATCGGGAAGCATCGCGAGCGTCTCCTCGAGGAAATCGTCCTCGCCTGGACCGAGCTGCTCGACGTGCGCGCCAACAGGCAGACGGCGACTGTCACGACCGCGATCCCGCCCGACTCGGAGACCATGGCGCGCGTCCATGCGGCGCTCGAGAAGGCGACCGGCAAGACGGTCGTTCTGGAGCAGCGGATCGACCCGAAGCTCCTCGGCGGCCTCGTCATCCGCACCGGCGACACTGTGATCGACGGGAGCCTGAGGAGCCGTCTCGTGGAGCTCGGCCGCCGGCTCAGGACGGCCGGCCAGGCGCGCGTGGCGCTGGGATGAACGTCATCGACATACATAGAAACGAGGAGTCGAGATGAAGATCCGCCCCGAAGAGATCACTTCCGTTCTCGAGCGCGAGCTCGAGAAGTACGAGGCCGAGCTCGACGTCGAGGAGGTCGGCACCGTGCTCGAGGTCGGCGACGGCATCGCCCGCATCTATGGCCTGTCGGGTGCCATGTCCGGCGAGATGCTCGACTTCGGCAACGACCTGTACGGCCTCGCCTTGAACCTCGAGGAGGACGTGATCGGCGCCGTGATCCTGGGCGACGACGTGGAGATCAAGGAAGGCGAGGAAGTGCGCCGGACCGGGCGCGTGCTCGAGGTGCCGGTCGGTCCCGCGCTCCTCGGGCGCGTCGTCAACTCGCTCGGCCAGCCGCTCGACGGCAAGGGCCCGATCACGACCGAGCACTTCCGGCCGATCGAGTTCAAGGCGCCGGGGATCGTCGCGCGCCAGCCGGTCAAGGAGCCGCTCCAGACGGGTCTCAAGGCGGTCGACTCGATGGTGCCGATCGGCCGCGGACAGCGGGAGCTGATCATCGGCGATCGGGGGACGGGGAAGACGGCGGTCGCGATCGACGCGATCATCAACCAGAAGGGCGGCGACGTGATCTGCGTATACGTCGCCGTGGGGCAGAAGGCGTCCACCGTCGCCGGCGTGGTCGAGAGGCTCGAGAAGGAGGGCGCGATGGATTACACGATCGTCGTCTCGGCCCCGGCCGCCGCGCCTGCCCCGCTCCAGTACATCGCGCCCTACGCGGGCGCCGCGATGGCCGAGTTCTTCATGTACAACGGCGAGGACGGAAAGCCCGCTTCGAAGGACAACCCCGGGCGTCACACGCTCGTCATCTACGACGATCTGTCGAAACAGGCCGCGTCCTACCGCCAGCTCTCGCTCCTCCTCCGCCGGCCGCCGGGCCGCGAAGCGTACCCCGGCGATGTGTTCTACCTCCACTCGCGGCTGCTCGAGCGCGCGGCCAAGCTCTCGGACGAGAACGGCGGGGGCTCCTTGACCGCGCTCCCGATCATCGAGACCCAGGCCGGCGACGTGTCGGCCTACATCCCGACCAACGTGATCTCGATCACCGACGGCCAGATTTACCTGGAGCCGGATCTCTTCTACGCCGGCGTCCGGCCCGCGATCAACGTCGGCATCTCGGTCAGCCGCGTGGGCGGGAACGCGCAGATCAAGGCCATGAAGAAGGTCGCGGGCACGCTCCGGCTCGACCTCGCCCAGTTCCGCGAGCTGGAGGCGTTCGCGCAGTTCGGCTCCGAGCTCGACAAGGCGACGATGCAGCAGCTCGAGCGCGGCCGGCGCACGGTCGAGATCCTCAAGCAGCCCCAGTACGAGCCGATGCCGGTGGCCGAGCAGGTGGCGATCATCTTCGCCGTGACGAAGGGCTACCTCGACGACGTGCCGCTCGATGACGTGCGCGCGTTCGAGAAGTCGTTCCTCGAGTTCGCGCGCAACTCGCGTCCGGAGGTGCTGGAGAAGATCCGCGCCCAGAAGGAGCTGACGGACGAGGTGAGCGCGGCGCTCGTCGACGCGGTCGAGACGTTCAAGAGAGACTTCCGGCCCGCGGCCGAAGGGGAAGTGGCGGCGTGAGCCACCCCCCGCGAGGCGCGAGGAGCTGACGCATGGCGAAGGCACGCGAGATCAAGCGGCGGATCCGCTCGATCGACAACACGCGGCAGATCACCAAGACGATGGAGATGGTCGCGGCGTCGAAGCTCAAGCGCGCCCAGGACCGGGTCGTCGCGGCGCGCCCCTTCGACGAGTTCATGCGCCAGGTGATCATGCACGTCCGCGAGGGCGCGGCCGACGAGCTGTCGGACTTCCCGCTGCTCAGGAGCTCGGCGATCACCAATCGCGTCGGCGTCCTCGTCGTGACGTCGAACCGCGGCCTGGCGGGCGCGTTCAACGCCAACCTCGTCAAGGCCGCGCGCGCGCACATGAAGACGCTCCGCGCGGAAGGGAAGGAGATCGAGCTCCACGTGATCGGCAAGAAGGGCGCGTCGATGCTCCGCTATCTCGGCGACACGCCAGGGCGCACGATCGTCGATCTCCCGGACCGGCCGTCGTACGAGGAGGCGGGCGCGGTCGCGGAACCCCTGATCGAGGAGTTCCTGGCGGGACGGCTGGACGCCGTGTACCTCGTCTACTCGCTGTTCAAGAGTCCCGTCGAGCAGCGTCCCGCCGTGGCGCAGCTCCTGCCGATCCC
>JAICQP010000127.1 GCA_025937815.1 Gemmatimonadota bacterium | reverse complement strand
GGGATCGGTCATCACCATCGTCTCAGGCTCCTACCAGCTGGCTTTGCGCACGCCGGGGATCTCCCCCTTGAGCGCCATTTCTCGGAAGCAGATCCGGCACAGGCCGAACTGCCGCAGGAACGCCCGCGCGCGCCCGCACCGGTTGCAGCGGTTCACCCGGCGTCCCTCGAACTTCAGCTTTCCCTTGTTCCTTGCGATCCAGGACTTCTTGGCCACCTTGCCTCCTTGGAATGACTCAGCTCGCCTGCGCCTCGAGGGTCTGGCGCTGGCGCCGGAACGGCATGCCGAACGCGGTCAGGAGCGCGAGCGCTTCGTCATCGCGGCGCGCCGTCGTCACGAACGTGATATCCATTCCGTGAACCTGCTCCACCTTGTCGTAATCGACTTCCGGGAAGATCAGCTGCTCCTTGATCCCCAGCGTGTAGTTCCCGCGGCCGTCGAACGACCGCGTGGGAACGCCGCGGAAGTCGCGGATACGGGGGATCGCCACGTTGACCAGACGATCCAGGAACTCGTACATGCGCGGTCCGCGCAGCGTGACCTTGGCGCCGATCGCCATGCCCTCGCGGAGCTTGAAGTTCGAGATCGATTTCTTGGCGCGGGTCACGGTCGGCCGCTGGCCCGTGATGGCGGCCAGCTCCTCTACCGCGCTGTCGAGGCGCTTGGGATTGTCGATCGCCTCTCCCATACCAACGTTGATCACGATCTTTTCGAGCCGCGGCACCTCGTGAGGGTTCGCATACCCGAACTCCTTCTGGAGCTGGGGCTGGATCGTCTTGGTGTATGTGTCCTTGAGCCTCGACATCGTCATACCCTCGGCTTTTCGATCACTTCTCCGCAGTGCCCGCAGGCCCGCACCTTCGTGCCGTCGCTGAGAGCAGTGTGGCGCACCCGGGTGCCACGGCCGCACTTGGTGCAGTACAGCATGGCGTTCGAAACGTGGATCGCCGCCTCGCGCTCCTGAATGCCGCCCTGCGGGTTCTTCTGGGTCGGCTTCGCGTGACGCTTGATGAAATTCACGCCCTCGATGAGCACGCGGTCCTTGCCTGGGAAGACCTTGAGGACTTTCCCGGTCTTGCCCGCGTCGTTGCCCGTAACCACGAGGGCCATGTCTCCCTTCACGAGCCTCGGCATTACAGCACCTCCGGCGCGAGCGAGACGATCTTCATGAATCGCTTCTCGCGCAGCTCGCGGGCCACGGGACCGAAGATGCGCGTGCCGCGCGGCTCCAGCTGATCGTTGATGATCACGCCCGCGTTCTCGTCGAACTTGATGTAGGTTCCGTCCTTCCGCCGCGTCTCTTTGCTGGTCCTCACGATCACGGCCTTGGCCACGTCGCTCTTCTTCACGGTCCCGTCGGGCAGCGCGTCCTTGACCGTGACGACCACGATGTCGCCCAAGCCGGCGTACCGGCGGCGAGTTCCGCCGAGCACCTTGATGACCAGCGCCCGCTTGGCCCCCGAGTTGTCCGCGATGCGGATGATCGACTCCTGCTGCACCATGTTTAGCGGGCCCGCTCGATTACACGGGTGACGCGCCAGCGCTTGGTCTTCGACAGCGGGCGGGTCTCCATGATCTCGACCAGGTCTCCCTCTTTACAGTCGTTAGTCTCGTCGTGCGCCGTGTAGCGCGAGGTGCGCTTGATCCGCTTGCCGTACAGCGGGTGCTTGACCAGGCGCTCGATCGTCACCACGACGCTCTTCTGCATCTTGTCGCTAACGACGCGGCCCCGAAGGGTCTTGCGGCGCTTGCGCTCTGCGCCGACCACGGCGGTCGCGGCGGCGTTGTCGTTCCCGTTCTCAGCCATCAGGCCCCCTGTCGAGCGGCTTCGTTCCGGATCGTCTTGCACCGGGCCAGGTCCCTGCGCGCGGCGCGAATGCGAAGCGGGTTCTCCAGCTGGCCGGTCTGGTTCTGGATGCGCAACCGGAACAGCTCCTCCTCGAGCTCGGCGACCCGCTCATCGAGCTCTTCAGGCGAGAGCGCGCGGATCTCCTCGGCCTTCATTCGGCGCCTCCCGTCCGCTTCACGAACTTCGTCTTGATCGGCAGCTTGGCCGACGCCAGCTTGAGCGCCTGGCGGGCGATCGTCTCGGGGACGCCCTCCAGCTCGAACAGGACGCGCCCCGGCTGCACCACCGCCACCCAGCCCTCCGGATTTCCCTTCCCCTTGCCCATCCGTGTCTCGGCCGGCTTGGCCGTGACCGGCTTGTCCGGGAAGATCCGGATCCAGACCTTGCCGCCGCGCTTGATGTGACGCGTGAGCGCCACGCGCGCGGCCTCGATCTGGCGGTTTGTGATCCACGCCGGATCGAGCGACACCAGGCCGTACTCGCCGAACGAGATCTGGTTGCCGCGATGGGCCAGACCCCGGCGGCGGCCACGGTGCTGCTTGCGGAACTTGACTCGCTTGGGCATCAACATGGTTCTACTCGCTCTCTACGCGGGCGTTGAAAATGAACGCCCTTTCCCTGGTTCCCTGAACGTCGGTCATCGCTACAGCTTGCGCCCGGCGTGGTCGAGCACCTCGCCCTTGAAGATC
This sequence comes from Gemmatimonadota bacterium, assembly GCA_025937815.1. Taxonomy (GTDB): domain Bacteria; phylum Gemmatimonadota; class Gemmatimonadetes; order JACCXV01; family JAHWKZ01; genus JAICNR01. Next base: position 4,529 of record JAICQP010000127.1, on the reverse strand, counting down.
CACACCTTCACGCCGATCGTGCCGAACGTCGTGCGCGAGGTCGACTTCGCGAAGTCGATGTCCGCGCGGAGCGTGTGGAGCGGCACGCGGCCCTCGTGGTAGCCCTCGCTGCGCGAGATCTCGTTCCCGCCGAGCCGCCCGCCGCACTGGATCTTGATGCCCTCGGCGCCCATCCGCATGGCGGAGGTGACCGCCTTCTTCATCGCCCGGCGGTGCGAGATCCGCTGCGCCAGCTGGAACGCGATGTTGTCGGCCACGAGCTGCGCGTCGAGCTCCGGGCGCTTCACTTCCTCGACCTTGATCGAGACGTCGTCATCGGTGAGGCGCGCCAGCTCGTCCCGGAGCTTGTCGACCTCGGAACCCTTCCGGCCGATCACGACGCCCGGCCGCGCGGTGAAGATCATCACCGTGATCCGCTTCGGCGTGCGCTCGATCTCGACCCGCGAGATGGCCGCGTGCGAGAGCCGGTTCTTGAGATAGTTCCGGATCATCTCGTCCTCGGCCAGCCACTCGGGCATGTTCTTGTGGTTGAACCAGCGCGAGCGCCAGGGCTTGACGATTCCGAGCCGGAACCCGATCGGCGACGTCTTCTGTCCCATCTTCTCCCCTATTCTCCGGCGTCCGTACCGACGACGACGGTAATGTGGCTGGTGCGCTTGCGGACGCGGTATGCGCGCCCCATGGCGCGCGGCCGGATCCGCTTCCAGGTCGGGCCCTCGTTGGCGAAGACCTCCTTGACGACCAGGTCCTCCGGTCCGTGCCCGCCCTCGGCCTGGAGCGCGTTCGAGACCGCCGAGCGCAGCGTCTTCAACACCGGAATCGCCGCCGCCTTGTTCGTGTACTGGAGCATGGCGTAGGCGTCCTCCACCTTGCGGCCGCGGATCAGGTCCACGACCAGCCGCACCTTGCGCGGCGTGACGCGGACGTGACGGCTGATTGCGCGCGCTTCCATCAGACCAGCTTCACTTTCTTCTCGGCCGCGATCCGCCCGCTGTGGCCGCGGAAGATCCGCGTCGGCGAGAACTCGCCGAGCTTGTGGCCGACCATGTTCTCCGTGACGTACACCGGGATGAACTTGTTCCCGTTGTGCACCGCGATCGTGTGGCCCACGAAGTCCGGCGTGATCATGGAAGCCCGGGACCACGTCTTCACCACGCGCTTGTCGCCCTTCTGGTTCATCTCGTGGACCCGCGCCAGGAGCTTGTCCTCGACGAACGGTCCCTTCTTCAGCGAACGTGCCATGGCTTCGGCTCTCCTATCGTTCCGTTACTTCTGCCCGCGGCGGCGCACGATCTGCTTGGACGACGCCTTGCGCTTCTTGCGCGTCTTGTAGCCCTTGGTCGGCTTGCCCCACGGGGTGACCGGATGCCGGCCGCCCGACGACTTCCCCTCGCCGCCGCCCAGCGGGTGATCGATCGGGTTCATCGCCACGCCGCGGACCTTGGGGCGCCGGCCGCGCCAGCGCGACGCGCCGGCCTTGCCGAGCGACAGGTTCTCGTGATCGAGGTTCCCCACCTGGCCGATCGTCGCCTGGCACTCGGCGTGTACCCGGCGGACCTCCGTGCTGGGTAGGCGCAGCAGGCAGAAACGGCCCTCGCGGGCCACCAGCTGCACCCCGGCGCCGGCGGCGCGGGCCAGCTGCCCGCCCTTGCCGGGCTTCAGCTCCACGTTGTGGATCGTCGTGCCGAGCGGGATCGAGGACAGCGGCAGCGTGTTGCCGGGCTTGACGTCCGCGCCCGGGCCGGCCTCGATCGCGTCGCCCACCGACAGCCCGTTGGGGGCCAGGATGTAGCGCTTCTCGCCGTCGGCGTAGTGGATCAGCGCGATGTTCGCCGAGCGGTTCGGATCGTACTCGATCGTCGCCACCTTGCCCGGAATCCCGTGCTTGTCGCGCTTGAAGTCGATCCGGCGGTAGCGGCGCTTGTGTCCGCCCCCGCGCCGGCGCATGGTGATGTGGCCGTGGCTGTTCCGGCCGCCGCTCGAGGACTTGGGCTCGATCAGCGAGCGCTCGGGCTCGGTGGCCGTGATCTCGGCGCTGTCGTGCACCGTGCGGAACCGCGAGCTCGGCGTTACGGGCTTGAACTTCTTGACTCCCATCGGATCCCCTGGGCCTACAGGTTCTCGTACACTTCGATCGCATCACCCTCGGCGAGGGTGACGATGGCCTTCTTCCAATCCGCCCGGCGGCCCGAGAAGCGACCCATCGAGTGGATCTTCCCCATCCGGTTCTGGGTGCGGACGTTCAGCACCTTTACCTGGAAGAGCTCCTCGATCGCGTCGGCGATCTGCCGCTTGTTCGCGCCGGGGTCCACGGCGAACACGAACTGGTTCGACTGCTCCTGCTGGCGGGTCGACTTCTCCGTGAAGAGCGACCGCAGAATGATACGGCGGCTATCCATTCGCGCTCTCCTCGGATTTCGCATTCCCGCTCGCAGCAGGTCGCGACTCCCACGCCCCATCCTCCACCACCACCACGTCGTGACGCAGGACGTCGAGCGAGGAGGCGTCGCTGAACTTCTTGATCGTCAGCGCGGCCACGTTGCGTCCGGAGCGGAACAGGTTGTCGTCGTATACGCGCGTCAGGAGCAGCACCCTGCCCTCGGCGTCCCACCCGGAGAGCGCCTTGACGAGCCGCTGGGTCTTGGGCTCGTCGAACGCCTCCAGCTCGACCACCCGCACCAGCCCTTCGGCCGCCTTGTCGCTGAGCGCCGAGGCGAACGCGATCCGCCGGACCTTCTGCGGCACGCGCTCGTGCCAGTCCTTCGCGGTCGGGCCGAAGACCGTGCCGCCCCCCTTCCACAACGGCGAGCGGTTCGAGCCCGCCCGGGCCCGCCCCGTCCCCTTCTGCCGCCACGGCTTGGCGCCGCCGCCGCGGACGAGGGCGCGGGTCTTCGTGGACGCCGTGCCCGCGCGGTCGTTCGTGCGCTGAGCCCGCATCGCCTGGTATACCGCGCTCTTGTTGACCTCCGCGCCGAACCACTCGTCGGGCAGCTGTACCTTCCCCGACGCCGATCCCGCGAACGTGTATCGCGACGCTTCGGCCATCACGCGCCTCGCTTGCTGATCCGCAGGATGGCGTTGCGGGCGCCCGGCACCGAGCCCTTGAGGAACACGAGCTGCTGGTCGGCGTCCACCTTCAACACCTCGAGATTGCGGATCGTCGTGCGGCGGTTGCCGGTCTGGCCCGGCAGCTTCCGGTTCTTGAACGTCTTCGCCGGATCGGCCGCCTGACCCATGGATCCGGGCCGGCGGTGATGGGTCTTGGTGCCGTGCGAGGCGTCGAAGCCGTGGTGGCCGTGACGCTTCACCACTCCCTGGAAACCCTTGCCCTTCGAGATGCCGACGACGTCTACCCGGTCGCCGGGCGCCAGCACGTCGGCCGGCGAGAGCGCCTTGCCGGGCTCCAGCTCGTCGGTCTCGCCCTCGGCGGCGCGGAACTCCTCCAGGCGCCGGACCGGCTGCACGCCGGCGGCAGCCAGGTGCCCGAGCACCGGCTTGGTCACGTGCTTCTCCTTCGCCTCGCCGAAGCCGAGCTGCACGGCCCGATAGCCATCGCGCTCGATGGTCTTCAGCTGCGTCACGTGATTCGGCCCGGCCTTGATGACGGTCACCGCGAATGCGCGGCCCTCGTCGTCGAATACCTGGGTCATGCCGATCTTCTTTCCGATCAGTCCCGCCATCTCACACCTTGATCTCCACATCCACGCCCGCCGGCAGATCGAGCTTCATCAGCGCGTCCACTGTCTGCGGCTTGGCGTCCAGGATGTCCACGAGTCTCTTGTGCGTCTTCATCTCGAACTGCTCCCGCGACTTCTTGTCCACGTGCGGCGAGCGCAGCACCGTGAACACCTGAGATCGCGTCGGCAGCGGCACCGGCCCGGACACGATGGCCCCCGTCTTCTGCGCCGTACGCACGATGTCCTGAGTGGACTGATCGATCACCGCGTGATCGAAGGCCTTCAGGCGAATGCGGATCTTGTTGGCCATCGTCTACTTCTTGATCTTGGTGACGACGCCGGCGCCCACGGTGCGGCCACCCTCACGGATCGCGAACCGCAGGCCCTCCTGCATCGCCACCGGCGTGATCAGGTTGATCTCCATCGTCACGTTGTCGCCCGGCATCACCATCTCCACGCCCGCCGGCAGCTCCACCGTGCCCGTCACGTCCGTCGTCCGGAAGTAGAACTGCGGACGGTAGCCCTGGAAGAACGGCGTGTGACGGCCGCCCTCCTCCTTCGTCAACACGTAAACCTCGCCCGTGAACTCCGTGTGCGGCGTGATCGAGCCCGGCTTGGCCAACACCATCCCCCGCGCCACCTCGTCCTTGTCCACACCCCGGAGCAACAGCCCCACGTTGTCCCCCGCCTGCGCCTCGTCCAGGAGCTTGCGGAACATCTCCACTCCCGTCACCACCGTCTTCTTGCTGGCCCCGAAGCCCACCAGCTCCACCTCGTCGCCCACCTTGATCCGACCCTGCTCCACTCGGCCCGTCGCCACCGTCCCCCGGCCCGTGATCGTGAACACGTCCT
>JAICQP010000066.1 GCA_025937815.1 Gemmatimonadota bacterium | reverse complement strand
TACACGCTCATGACGTTCGAGCGCGCGGGGGAGACCCTCCAGGCGCGGGCGAATGTGGAGGTGATGGTCGAGAAGGCGGGGGGGGAGTCTGTCTACAACACCTCCCACGAGATCACCGCCGAGGCGTTCAACGAGGCGATGGCCGGCTCGAGCCGCGTCTCGGCGATCGAGACCTTCGCGATCTACGCCCCGGCCGGCGAGTACACGACCAAGGCGCGGGTCACGGACATCGGGAGCGGCAGGTCGTTCGAGGTCTCCCGTCCCCTCATGGTTCCGGAGACGCCGCCCCTCATCAGCGACATGCTGATGGCAAATCAGGTCCGGAAGGACGTGCGGCTCCAGGAAGGGTCGTACCTGCCCTACCTGATCGGGACGACGATGTTCAACCCGAATCCCCGCCGCGCGTTCTATCGCGACAGCCCGATGCTCTACTTCTACTACGAGGTAAACCCCGAGGCGCTGACGGAGCCCCACGAGAACGTGGCGCTGGACATGCGTGTCAAGGACGCCACCGGAACGGTGGTCAAGGACCTCGGCAAGCGCACGATCACCGTGACCGAGGACCGGAACTTCGACGTGGGCGCCTTCAGCATCGCCGGCCTGGCTCCCGGTGCCTACGAGCTCGAGGTCGTGTGCGCGGACTGTGGAGCCGGTACGAGCGCGGCCAGCGAGTTCGAGGTCCTGGCGCCGGGCGAGCGGCTGGCATTCCTCGAACCCGCCACTCCGGCCGCCCAGGCTCCGGACCTAACGTACTACGCGGACTTCAGCCTGGCGCAGGTGGACAGCGTGATCCAGGTGCTGGACATCTTCCTGACTCCGGCGCAGAAGGAGTTGCTGGGCACGCTGAACGAAACCGGCAAGAAGCAGTTCCTCAACCGGTTCATGGACAGCGCCGACCCGGATCCCGAGTCGCCCGAGAACGAGTTCAAGCAGGCCGTCGAGCAGCGTCTGGCGTACGCCAACCAGTTCTTCACGTCGAGCCAGAATCCGGGCTACAAGACGGATCGCGGCCGGATCTACCTGCTCTACGGACCGCCCACGGAGACGATCGACAAGCCGGTCGAGGCGACCGCCGGTCCATACGTGATCTGGAACTACAGCAACCAGGGCGAGACGTTCGCCTTCGGGGACTTCCGCAAGGACGGCTCGTACCAGATCATCTACTCGACCGACGAGCGATTCCCCGGCGACCCATCGATCCAGAACCTGGTCGACACCGACAGCAGCACGTCTTCCCCGACGTTCCTGCGAACGGGTCGCGGGTACGAGAACATCATCCTGGACATTCGCCAGCACCGCACCAGCACCGGCTACCAGCAGTAGCGCGTAGCGCCGGCGGCCCCTGGCCGGCGGCCGCCGATGTCCCCGCGGCCCGTCACCGCTAGATTGCGCTTCCGACGACGACTGCACGAAGAGGACGCCTCACGGCGTCCTCTTCGCATGGCCCCTTTTCCACACATCGGAGCCTCGAACGTGATCGCGCGTGACCGTCCACTGCTCTGCTTCGTCCATTCGGTGCAGGGCGACCCACGGGAGGTTCGCCATGCCGCCCTCGAGCTGGCGGCAGCGGGGGACGACGCATGGGGGTCGGTCGACCTCGTCCAGGTACGGGGCAAGGACCAGCCAGCCGGCGACCTCGAAGCTCTGGCGCGGCTCTGGATCGACGCGCTCGGCGGCCATCCTTCGACCCTCGTCGTGGTCAACGATCGCCTGGACGTCGCGCTCGCGGCCGGTGCGGACGGCGTCCACGTGGGGCAGGACGACCTGCCGGCCGCCGAGGCGCGCGCGCTCGCGCCCCGGAGCTTCCTGATCGGGGCCAGCGCGCACGATCGCCGCGAGATCGAGCTCGCCCAGCGATCACAAGCGGACTACGCCGGATGGGGGGCTTTCTACCCCACCCGCACGAAGGCCGGCGCAGCGGTCTTCGATCGCCGGAACACCGAGTGGCGGAGTCCGGTGCCGGGCCTCACCATCCCCGTCCTGGCCATCGGGGGGATCACGACCGCCCGGGTGGCGGAGGTCATGAGCGTCCCCGCGGTGACCGGGGTCGCGGTGAGCGAGGCCATCCAGGCCGCCCGGGAGCCGGCTGAGGCCATCCGCGAGCTGAGGTCGGCCCTGGACCAGGCATGGCGGGAGCGGCCCCCAGAGACGCCCCCAGAGGGTGGATGAGCGCGCGGTGGGAGGCCGCGGCGGGGGTGGCCGTTCGATCGGCCTGGGTCCCGCTCCTGCTGGCCCTGCAGGCCTGCGGGGGGCCGGAGCCTGCGCCCGAGGACGCACGGGAACCCGGTGTGGAGGGGCCCGCCGCCGCCCCACTGATCGACCCCGCCGCCGTCGACGTGCAGGAGGTGTTCGTGCTCTCCGACGGGGAGGCTTCCCGCGCCCGGCTGCGGCAGCCCCGCGACCTCGCCTTCGACGCGGCCGGGCGGCTCTACGTGCTCGACTTCGAAGCGCCGGACCATCAGCAGATCGTCGCCTTCGATGCGACCGGGAGCTTCGCCTACCGCTTCGGAGAGCGCGACGACCGCGCTGATCGCGTCGGGGCCTCCGACCAGCTCGCGGTCACGCCCTGGAACTACGTGATGTTCGTCGACATGATCGACAACGCGCTGACGTCGTTTCTGACGATGGGGACATACGTCTCCTCCGCGGGGCTCAGCGGGGTCGGAATGTCGGTGCTTTCGATCCCCGAGTACGGCCAGTTCTATCTGAAGAAATGGGACCCGGCGCGACGACGCGCCTACGTGGTCCACATGCAGCTTCCCGTCGACTCGGTCGCGATGGTCTACGAGGTGCGGCTGCCGCCGGACCAGAGCGTCCGCAAGGACGCCCGGGACGTCTCGTTCCTGACGGCCACGGACCCGAACGGTCGGCTCTACGTCGCCTTCGACGACGTCTACCAGGTGCGGGTCCTGGACAGGACGGGCGCCACCGTGCGAGTTGTACGCTCGTCGCGTCCGGCCGTGGCGAAGAGCCCGCGCGAGATGGAAGCCGAGCGGCAGCGGCTGCTGGCGCGTCTCGAGGCGCAGGTAGGAGACGTCTCGGACTCGCTGCTCCAGGACGCGGCGCAGCCGGATTCGCTGTTCCCGCTCGTCGAGGAGCTCGCCGTGGACCCGTCGGGCAGGCTGTGGGTGCGGACCCATCGTCCCGAGCGCGCCTCGGGCTCGGTGTACGACGTGTTCAACGAGCAAGGCCAGTTGATTTCGTGGGTCGCGGTGCCGGCCACCGTCCGGCAGACCACGTTCTCTCCCGCGGGGCGGCTCTACGTCATCGACGAGCGCGATCCGGACAGGCCGACCATCGTGGGCTACGACGTTACGCTCGGGGCGGCGACAGGAGCGCTCGAAGCGGCGGAAGGTCAATCGCCGGAGAGCTGAAGCCCGCCCGGCGCGGCGCCTTTACGGTGGGGCGAAGCGAGGGCCCTACTCCGTCAGCGTGAGCGGGACCTCGCGCAGGCCCTTCTGTCCCGTGGCCAGGTCCTCGACCTCCACGCGCAGCGAATAGTTGCCCGCCTCGGATTCCGAGACGTCCAGCGACACGTACTCGAGCAGCGGATCCGCCGGCGCCGCAGCGCTGCGCTCGAACGAGTAGGTGATCGCGCCCCGATCCTCCTCTCCGGAAAGGAGCTCGCCGATCGACGAGAAGAACCTGGCTACCACGTTGCGGTCGGGCTCGCGCGCGCTGAGGGTGTAGGTCGTGCGGTAGCGGGCTTCGCCGGCCGAGGCATCCAGCCCGTAGAGCTCGTAGTACACGTAGATCGGCTGTTCCCGGCGGAACATGCGCGACGGCAACGCGAGGACCTTGGTCTGTCCCCAGCGGACGAACGGGTTGCCCGGATCGACCGCCGGCTCGACCCTGGTCGCCAGCACCACCCCGCTCATCGACAGGCCGGGGCCGTCCAGCGCGGTCACCGAGATGCTGCCCTGCAGGATGCCGAAGCGGCCCGAGTTGAGGTCGGTGACCTTGAGGCCGTAGTGGTACTGTCCGGGCTCGACCGCAACGCGCTCGATCCCCGGCAGCATCACGCCCGGGCCCTGCGGGATCTCCTGCGGGGTCGCGATCCGGACCTCCTCGTCGGCCCGTCCGTGGATGTCGTCCGGGTCGTCGGTAGAGGTCACGCGGAGCTGGTAGCGGTAGTCGACCTCGCTTCCCGCGCCGCGGGGCAGGATCGTGACGCCCGTCGTCGGCAACGCGTAGTAGAAGGCCACCTCGGTGCCTCCGGACGGCGACTTGAACGGGACCGCGTAGACGGGATACAGGAGGGGATCGGAGGGCTCCGGCTCGTAGCTCTGCGTGCGGGTGCCGATCTGGATGTCCTGCGCGAGCCGCGCCTCTTCCTCCTGCAGGATCTGCGTGTCGAGGCCCATGGCGACGCGGTCGTAGTCGGGGTCCAGGTGGCCACGCGAGCGATACAGGTCCTGCAATGCCACCCGCTGGGTGGCGAGGATGCGCGCATCGAGAGCATCCACGGAGCCGGGACTCAAGACCGACTGCGCGCTCGCGCTCTCGTCGAGCAGCGTCTGCCCCGCCATCGAGGTGTTGGTCGAGATGACCGCGTCGCTCAGACGCCGCACCAGCTTGTAGTCGCTGACGTCTTCGTTGCTGACGAAATGGAACAGCATCGGCTCGGCGTCGGCCGCTTCGTACTTCCAGGAGAGATTGCGCTCGAACTCCGGCCCCGAGTACGTCGCGGTCTCGTCGGGCGGACCGTGGCGGAGGTAGATCACGCCGCGGTCGTCGTAGCCCGACTGCCACTCGGGAACGTACGCGTCGATCGCCGAGTAGTGACGCCGCTCGGGAAGGTCGAGGCGGAAGTTCGACATGACGTAGTGCAGGCGCCGGTAGTGCTCGGCCAGCCGCTCGTCCGCGTTGACGAAGGACTGGTCCGCCATGCGCTGCCAGTAGGCGCGGATGTACTCGGCTTTCTGGTCGAGCGGCACACGCTGGAACTCGGCGTGCGTCTCCGTCGAGGCGACGGCCCGCAGGTCGTGCCAGTAGAGGTTCGCGTCCTGCTCGCTCTCGATCGCGAGCAGCCCCCGCCAGTACGCCTGCACCCCTTCCTGGACCATGTCCGACGTGGCGTCCGGGGCGTTGATCAGGGAATAGGCCAGCAGAAGCTCCATGGAGGGCAGTCCGGTAAGCGTGCTGTCCGCCGCCTCCTGGATCGCGGTGCGCATGGAAGCCAGGTCCCCCGAGTCGCGATAGGTCAGGACCAGCAGCGTCATGACGCTGTTGTAGGCCGGGTCGGCCTGTATCACCCGGAGGAACTGCTCGCCGGCCTTGCGGTAGTTCTCGGCCCCCCGGGCCTGCCGGAAGGCGAGCCCCAGATTGAAGCGTGCGGGGAGGAAATCCGGATCCGCTTCCAGCGCGTCCTCGAAGAACCCGATCGCCATCGAGATGTGGTCCCGATTGAAGAGCTTCTTCAGGCTCTCCAGAAGCACGAGCCACTGCTCGTCCTTGGCGAGCTCGTACATGCCCAACCCGTTCAGCGCGTGCACCGAGCGCGGCTCGATGTCGAGGGCGCTCTCGAACGCCGTCTCGGCCGCGTCCAGATGCACGTCGTCGTCGGGCGCGGTGACCGCCGCGAGCTGACGGTACCCTTCCTCGATGAGCGCCTGGACCTCCGGGGGGTAGGTGTTCGCTTCGGGGACGGCGGGTACGGGAGAGAAATATGCGTCGACGAACTGGGCGGAGGCCGGGACGGCCGGTGCCAGAACGGCCGGCGCGAGCATGGCGGACAGGAGCAGCAGACGATTCATATCGGCTCCGGGAATATGTCGGTGAGGGCGCCCTTCTTCCAGCAAAACCGGTCTCCCGGTGGCGGGGTTTAAGGTCCCGCCAGGGCGACGGGTGGTTTTCGCGGTTTGTTGAACCGTCCCGAAGGTGGGGGTAGATTCTCATGCTATTATGCTTCGCGACGGCGTGACGGAGAGCCTGCGCCGGGTCGAAGACCGGATCGCGGACGCCTGTGCCAGATGCGGGCGCGATCCGGCGGAGATCCTCATCGTCGCGATCACCAAGGGTCATCCGGTGAGCACCCTCGTCGCCGCGCTGGAGGCCGGGCTCCGCAGGATCGGCGAGAACCGGGTCGGAGAGGCGGCGGAGAAGTTCGCCGCGGCGGCGGAGCCCCTCGAGCGTCACGGCGCCGTTCGGCACATGGTGGGCCATCTGCAGCGCAACAAGGCGCGATTGGCCGTGGACGAGTTCGACTGGATCCAGTCCGTCGATTCCCTGCGGCTCGCGGAGGAGCTGTCCCGCCGGATTCGAGACCGCCCCGGCCGGATGCCCGTGCTGATCGAGGTGAACGCCGGCGAGGAGGAACAGAAGCACGGCTTTTCTCCGGACAAGGCGATCGAGGAGGCTTGCCGGGTCGCGGAGCTGCCCGGGCTCGTGGTTCGGGGGCTGATGACGATGGCGCCCTTCACGACCGACGAAGCGGTCGTCCGGAAAGCCTTCCGCCGGGCCAGCGCGCTCTTCGAGGACCTGGTCGAGCTGGGGGAGCACGCGGGTCTGATTCCGGACACGCTCTCCATGGGAATGTCCGGCGACTTCGAGCTGGCGATCGAGGAGGGCTCGACGATGGTACGGCTGGGAACCGTTCTTTTCGGATCGAGCGGGAAGGGCTGATCGTGTCGCTGACGCCGCTGGAAGTGAAGAAGCAGGAGTTCGAGAAGGTCTTCCGCGGATACGATCCCGTGGCCGTGGACGCGTTCCTCGAGCTGGTCTCGGAGGACATGGCCGCGCTGGTCCTGCGAATAAACGGCCTCGAGGAACGGCTACAGGCCATGCAGTCGACGGTCGAGGACTATCGCCAGATGGAGCAGGCGCTCAAGGAGACGATGGCCGGCGCCCAGCGCCAGGCGCATGAAGCGAAGGAGGCGGCCACACGGGAGGGAGAGCTCCTCAAGCGCGAAGCGAAGATGGAGTCGGAGAAGATGGTCGCCGATGCCGAACGCCGGCGGGAGTCGCTGGAGCAGCGGATCGGGGAGCTCCAGGCCGGCGAGCGGGCCTTCCTGAACCGCCTGAAGGCGTTCCTGGACGAGCACCGCCGGACTCTGGAGGCGCACCCGCTGCTCGCCGACAGCGATGCCGGACCACGAACGAAAGGGACTCGTGAGCGATAGCCTGATACAGCGGATCGACGAGGCCGTGGCCCGCATCCGCGGACGGACGGAGCGCAGGCCCGAGGTGGGGGTCGTTCTCGGCACCGGGCTCGGAGCTCTCATCCGCGACATCGAGGTCGACGAGACGATCGAGTACTCCGAGATCCCGCACTTCCCGGTCTCGACGGTGGAGAGCCACAGCGGCCGGCTCGTCGTGGGCCGGCTCGAGGGCCGGCAGGTCATGGCGATGCAGGGCAGGTTCCACTACTACGAGGGATACTCGATGGAGCAGGTGACCTTCCCGATCCGGGTCATGCAGCGAATGGGGGTGGACACGCTGGTCGTCTCCAACGCCTGCGGGGGGATGCATCCGAGCTATCGCCGCGGCGACCTCATGCGGATCGACGACCACATCAATTTGATCGGAGACAATCCCCTGCGGGGTCCGAACCTCGACGCGCTGGGGCCACGCTTCCCCGACATGAGCGAGCCGTACGACCGGGGCCTCGGAGCGCTGGCCGACCGGGTGGCTCTGGAGGCGGGGATTCGGCTGCACGTGGGAGTCTACGTCGCGGTCGCGGGCCCCAATCTCGAGACGCGCGCCGAATACCGGTTCCTGCGCATGATCGGCGCGGACGTGGTCGGCATGAGCACCGTGCCCGAGGTGATCGTCGCACGGCACGGCGGCATGCGCGTGCTGGGCATCTCGATCGTTACCGACGAGTGCTTCCCGGACGCGCTCGAGCCCGTCGACGTGGAGACGATCATTCGCGTGGCCGGCGAGGCCGAGCCTCGTATGACGCGGATCATCCGCGAGACGATAGGGCGCCTCGACGAGGCGGAACGGCTGGCGCCGCTGGAGGTGGGCTGAGTGTCCGACGCGACGCGCCAGCGGGACTATAAGGAGACGCTGAACCTGCCGCGCACGGCGTTCCCCATGCGCGCCAACCTGCCGCAGCGGGAGCCCGACACGCTCGCGCGCTGGCAGGAGCGCGACCTGTACGCCGAGCTGCGCCGGCGGCGCGCCGACCGCCAGCGGTGGGTGCTACACGATGGACCCCCGTACGCGAACGGGCACATCCACCTCGGCCACGCCGTGGACAAGATCCAGAAGGACATCATCGTCCGCAGCCGCTCGATGATGGGCTACGACGCGCCCTACGTGCCGGGCTGGGACTGTCATGGCATGCCGATCGAGATCAACGTTCAGCGCGAGTTCCAGGAACGGGGCGAGCAGCCGGGGCTCCTGGAGCTGCGGGCGCGCTGCCGCGAGTACGCCGCCGAGTGGGTGGCCACGCAGCGGGCGGAATTCCGCCGCCTCGGGGGCTGGGGCGCATGGGACGATCCGTACCTGACGATGTCGAACGAGTACGAGGCCGACATCGTCGAGGTCTTCGCCGATCTGGTCGAGGGCGGGTACGTGTACCGGGGCCTGAGGCCCATCCACTGGTGCACGGTCTGCCAGACCGCGCTGGCCGAGGCCGAGATCGAGTACGCGGACAAGAAGTCACCCTCGATCACGGTCAAGTTCGACCTGCGCGCGGATCCGAAGGGGGTCTTCGGGGCGGCCGCGGAGTCCCCGGGAGTTCTGATCTGGACCACGACGCCCTGGACGCTCCCCGCCAACCGGGCCGTCGTAGTCCACCCGGACGTCGCATACGCGATGGTGGAGACCGATCGCGGCACGCTCCTCTACGCGGCCGACCGACACGAGGAGCTGGCGAAACTGTTCTCGCGGGCGCGCGTGGTGCGCACGCTGACCGGCCGCGAGCTCGAAGGGCTGGTCTTCACCCATCCCCTCGAGGATCGGGCGACCCCCCTCCATCTCGCCGACCACGTGTCGACCGGCGAGGGGACAGGAGTCGTCCATACGGCGCCCGGGCACGGGGCAGAGGACTTCGCGGTCGGCCGCGCCGAGGGGCTCGAGATCTACAACCCGGTCGGACCGGACGGGGTCTACCTGGAGGCCACCCCGACCTACGGGGGCGTGCACATCTGGGACGCGAACCCCCGCATCGTCGAGGACCTGGACGCGCGCGGGCTGCTCGTCGCCCACGACGACGTGGTGCACTCCTATCCGCACTGCTGGCGCTGCAAGAACCCGGTCATCTTCCGCGCCACCGTCCAGTGGTTCCTGTCCCTCGACCACAGAGACCTGCGCCGTCGCGCGCTCGAGGAGATCGCCAAGGTGCGGTGGATCCCCGATTCCACCGTGAACCGCATCTCCACGATGGTGGAGCAGCGCCCCGACTGGTGCCTGTCGCGTCAGCGCGCGTGGGGAGTCGGCATCCCGGCCGTCTATTGCCGGAAGTGCGAGGAGCCGATCCTCGATGCGGGACTCATCCGCCACGTGGCCGCGCTCGTTCGCGCGCGGGGAGCGGACGCATGGTTCGCGGAGGGAGTCGATCAGATCGTTCCGGAAGGGACGCACTGCCCGCGCTGCGGGCCCGAAGCGAGCTCGTTCCGGCGCGAGATCGAGATCCTCGACGTGTGGTTCGATTCCGGCTCGTCGCAGCGCGCGGTGCTCGAGGGCCGAGAGGACCTCGCGTGGCCGGCCGACATGTACAAGGAGGGCCCGGACCAGCATCGCGGCTGGTTCAACTCCTCGCTGATCCTCGCGGTCGCGACCCGGGACGCTGCCCCCTACCGGACCGTGCTCACCCACGGCTGGATGGTCGACGCCCAGGGCCGCGCGATGCACAAGTCGCTCGGCAACGTGATCGACCCCGCCGAGGTCGTGGAGGCGCGGGGCGCCGACATCCTGCGGCTTTGGACCGCGGCGAACGACTTCACGCGGGACGGTCGCTTCAGCTGGGACGGGATCGACCAGGTTTCGGAGGCGTACCGGAGGATGCGGAACACGCTGCGGTTCCTGCTCGGGAATCTGTCGGACTTCGATCGAGAGGCGCACGCCGTTCCGCTGGAGTCGCTCTTGCCCTTCGATCGCTGGGCGCTGGCGGAGCTCGAGCGCACCGCCGAGGAGGTGCTCCGCTCCTATGCCGAGTTCGAGTTCCATGTGGCGTATCAGCGGCTGGTCAACTACTGCACAGTCGATCTTTCGGGGATCTACCTCGACGGGATCAAGGTTCGGCTGTACACGCAGCCGGCCGGTTCGCAGGCGCGTCGGAGCGCCCAGACCGCGCTCGACTTCATCCTGGACTCGCTGATCCGGCTGCTTGCGCCTATTCTCTCGTTCACCGCCGAGGAAGCGTGGGGCGCGCTGGGTAACGCCCCGGAGGAGAGCGTACATCTGGCGGAGTTCGCGCCCTCTCGTCCGGAGTATCGCGATCCCGAGCTCGAGCGCGAGTGGGACGTGCTCCTGCGCGCCCGGCAGGCGGTCACGGCGGAGCTGGAGAGACTGCGGGAGAGGAAGGAGATCGGCTCGTCGCTCGACGGACAGGTCGAGATCGCGGTTGCGAACGGCGGCGAGCGGGAGATCCTGCAGCGCCGGGCGGAGGACCTCGAGGAGGTGTTCATCGTCTCGCGGGTGGTGGTGCGCGAAGCGGTAGAGGGGGAAGGCGAGTTCCAGGTGTCGGCGTCCCCGGCACAGGGACGGAAGTGCCAGCGCTGCTGGAGGTATCGCACGGACGTGGGAGCCGACGACTCTCATCCGGATCTGTGCGGAGAATGCGCGGGGATCGTCGATTGACGCGAAGAGATTCGAACGAATCACCGAAACCGAAATGAAGGGAAGCGAAATGGACAAGAAGCGTGTGGAGCTGCTCGAGCGCCGGTTGCTGGAAGAACGGGAGCAGGTGCTCAAGGAGCTCGGATTCTTCGACGAGAACTACCACGACACGACGCGCACCGCATCGGGTGACCTGAGCGCGTACTCCTTCCACATGGCGGATCAGGGCACCGACGCGATGGAGCGGGAGAAGGCGTTCCTGTTCGCGTCCCAGGAAGGGCGCCAGCTCTACCAGATCGACAGCGCGCTGCGGCGTCTTTACAAGGAGCCCGAGGGGTTTGGAAACTGCGAGCTCTGCGGCGAGCGAATCGCGTGGGAGCGCCTGGAGGCGCTGCCGTACGCGACCCTCTGCGTGGCCTGCAAAGCGCGAGAGGAGAATGGAAGGGGCATCTGAAACCCTGAGTCAGCCGCGGCGCATCGCGCTAACCTTCGAAACAATACTGCCGCTCGCCGTGCTGGTTCTCGACCAGCTCACGAAGTCGTGGGTCCGCGCGAGCATGACGCTGAACGAGACGATCCCCGTGATGGGGAACGTCGTACGTCTCACCTACATACACAACGAAGGCGCCGCGTTCGGGCTCTCGATCGGCGAGCACTCCTCGCGGGTGTTCCTGGTGCTCGCCACCGTGGCCTCGGCGCTCGTTCTCTACCTCCTCCTCACCGCTCCCCGCAACGAGCGGCTGCAGCGGGTGGCGCTGGCGCTCATCCTGGGGGGTGCACTCGGGAACATCATCGACCGCATCCGCTGGTCGATGGTCGTCGACTTCATCCAGGTCGGTATCGCGGGCCACTACTGGCCGATCTTCAACGTCGCCGACAGCGCCGTGACGATCGGCGCCGTCCTGCTCGCCTGGACCTACCTGTTCAAGGATTGAGCTCGCCGGGGGACGAAGTCGAAAAGACGCGGAGCGAAACCGCGGCCGAGACGTACCGTGTGCGCGTGCCCGATTCGGCCGGGGGAAGGATCGACAAGCTGCTCGCCGGACTCGTGCCGCTGTCGCGGATGCGCATCCAGAAGGCCATCGACGCCGGCGGCGTGCGCGTCGACGGCGTCCTTGTACGCCGGGCGAGCGACTCCGTCGAGGGGGGCTCCGAGATCGTGGTGGAGGTCGAGCCCAAGGCGGAGGCGATCCTGGCGCCGGCCGACATCCCCTTGTCGATCCTCTGGGAGGACGACGCGCTGCTGGTTCTCGACAAGCCCGCGGGTCTCGTCGTCCACCCTGGCCCCGGCCATCCCGACGACACGCTGGTCAACGCGCTTCTCCATCACCGGCCCGGGATCGCCGGCGTGGGCGACGAGCGGAAGGCGGGTCTCGTGCACCGGCTCGACAAGGACACCTCGGGCTGCCTCCTGGTCGCCAAGAGCGACGCGGCGCATGGCGCGCTCTCCGCCCAGTTCGCCGCACGCACCGTCGACAAGACCTACTGGGCGTTCGCCTGGGGGCATCTGGGTGGGGTCGAGGGCACGTTCGACGCGCCGATCGGCCGCTCGGAGCGCGACCGGCAGCGGATGTCCACGCGCGCCCGCCGTGGACGCGTCGCCGTCACCCGGTGGCGGGTGCTCGAGCGGTACGCCGTCGCCGAGTGGCTGGAGGTCGCTCTCGAGACGGGCCGTACGCATCAGATCAGGGTTCACCTCGCCGATGCGGGGCATCCGGTTCTGGGCGACGCGCGCTACGGTGGTGGGCCCTCCCGGGCACGCGGCTTCCACGGGCCGGGGCTGGCATGGGCGCGAGAGGCGGCGGGCCATGCCGGGCGGCAGGCGCTCCACGCGCGGGCGCTGGAGTTCCACCACCCCCGCACGGGGGAGCGCTTGCGGATCGAGTCGCCGCTCCCCGCCGACCTCGTCGAGCTGCGCGCGGTCCTGCGGCGACACCCGGCCTGAGTGCGGCCTCGAATCGCGATTCGGGCCGTCCTCCTGGCGCTCGTGTGGGCATGTTCTGCGGTCACGGGCAGCGCGCAGGATAGTAGCTCGCCTCCCGGGGCCGGGACGCCACGCTCGCTGCTCATCGTGGAGGCGCCGGGCGGCCGGTCCGTCGTCTTCCGTCACGCGCCCGCGGACTCCGCAATCGTGGCCCTCCTGGCGGAGCGGGCGGGCGCGTTCGTGCCTGCGCCGGTGACGCCGCTCGACCTTCCCGCCGACACGATCGACGTCGTCATCGCATCGACCGAGGGCGAGTTCTCGGAGATGACGGCCGGGAGGGTCCCCGACTGGGGCCTCGCGGTGGCATTTCCGCAGCTCCGGCGCATCGTCATGCGCTCGCCGAGGATCACGGGCGACGTCGACGTCGACCCCGCGATCGTGCTCAGGCACGAGCTCGCCCACGTGTACCTGGGTATGGCGCTGGGAAGGGAAGAAGAAGAGGTGCCCCGGTGGTTCCACGAGGGGTTCGCCGCCCTCTACGCCGACGAGTGGCGCTGGGTGGATCCGTACCGGCTGGCCTGGGCGCGGGTCTCGGGGACGCTCGTGCCGCTGGGCGATCTCGGCGCGAGCTTCCCGGGCGACCCCTCGGTGGCCTACGTCCAATCGATGGCCGCTGTCCGGGGACTTGAACGACGTGGCGGAGCGATCGGTCTGGGGCAGCTGATTGTGCGGATGCGCGAGGGAGCCACGTTCGATCAGGCCCTACGCGGGACATTCGGCCTCACGCTGGATCAGTACTACGCGGAATGGGAGTCGGAGCTCGGTCGTCAGTACGGCTGGACGGTGGCCTTGAGCGGGCAGCAAGGGCTCTGGGTCGTGCTCGCTATCGTGGTCATAGGACTGTACTGGCTCCGGCGGCGCGGGCTCCGGCGCGAGATCGACGCGCGGATCCGGAGCGAGGACCGCGCGCTGGGGGAGCCCGGTGATCATTCCCTCGGCGCCGAGGAGTGGGAGCGGTACTGGGAGTGGGACGACGACGAGGAGTGGAAGGGAGAGGGGCGGCCCTAGGGCCGATCGATTACTGTTCCGCGGGTCGACTCGGATCGGAACGTGGGAATGGATCGGAGAGTGCGATGATCGGATGGAGATGCCCTATGGGCGCTGTGGTTCTGCTGTCGCTCTTCGCCCCGGCGCCCGGTCGCCTGCTCGGGCAGGCCGCGCCCGTCACGGAGGTGGGGGACAGGGACTCGTCCGCCCTCCTCGCGATCGCCGACGAGTACCGGGTACCCGGGCTGGAAGACCGGCGCTTCACGCACGAGGAGTACTGGGGAGCGGTCGGCTCTGCGCTCGACGCTCAGGAGGGATCCGGGCGGGTCTCGGTCACAGAAGTGGGGCGGTCGGTGGAGGGGCGCTCGATCCGCGCCGTCACGCTGGGGCAGGGACCGGTATCGGTCCTCCTCTGGTCGCAGATGCACGGCGACGAGTCGACCGCCACGATGTCGCTGGCGGACATCATTCACTGGTGGGCGTCGTCACCGGAGAGCGACCCGCTCCGCCGTCGGCTCGCCGACCATCTCGCGATCACGATGATTCCCATGCTGAATCCGGACGGGGCCGAGCGCTTCATGCGCTACGACGCCCTGGGCGTGGACGTGAACCGCGACGCCCGCAGGCTCGCCACGCCGGAGGGTCGGATCCTGAAGGCCGTCCGGGACTCGCTGCAGGCGGATTTCGGCTTCAACCTCCACGACCAGGGCACCCGCACGGCCGGCCCCGACGGGGAGCTGGTGGGCATCGCCCTGCTCGCCCCGGCGGCGGACGAGGAGCGCTCGTGGGGGCCGGTGCGGCAGCGGGCGCGGCGGTTGTCGGCCGTCATCGCGGCCACTCTCCGGGAGGAGATCCCGGGCCGGATCGCGCGGTACGACGACTCCTTCACGCCCCGCGCCTTCGGCGACAACATGCAGCGCTGGGGCACGAGCACGGTGCTGATCGAGAGCGGCGCGCTGCCGGACGATCCGCAGAAGCAGGAGCTGCGGCGGCTCAACGTGCTGGCGATCCTCGCCGCGCTCGAGTCGATCGCCGAAGGGTCGCTGGAGACCGCGTCCACCGCCCCCTACGATGATCTGCCGATGAACGTCGACATCGAAAACGACCTGCTGCTCGTGGGCGGCCAGGTGGTGACGGAGAGCGGCGTCGCGCACCCGCTGGACGTCGCGGTCGTCTACGACGATCCCGTGGCCCGCACCGGGCCCCGGTATGGCGAGATCGGGGACCTCACCGGAGAGCGGGCCCTGGAGATCGTGGACGCGACGGGACTCTACCTCCATCCCGAGCTCGAAGGCGGCATCCTGCGCCGCGGAGGCGAGGTCCGACTGTCGGTGCGGCGCGGAGCGAGTCCCGAGAGCGAGCTCGTGCGGAGGATACCGGAGCTAGCCGGCGAGTAGCGGGACCGGCGGGTTCGACCCGTTACGCACCCTCCAAGATATCCGTTACCGATCTGGTGCCGAGCTGTTCGGCCAGCGCGACCAGAATGCCCTCGGGGCCGCGCAGATAGCAGAGTCGATACATATCCTCGTACTGCACCACCTCGCCCACGAGTTGGGCCCCGTGCTTCTGCAGGCGAGCGACGACGAC
>JAICQP010000033.1 GCA_025937815.1 Gemmatimonadota bacterium | reverse complement strand
TGGGGGTGCGCGAGTACTACTTCACGGGCGGCGAGCCGTTCCTGCACCCGCAGATCGTGGACATCCTCTCGCTCGCCCTCACCTACGGACCCACGACCGTGCTGACCAACGGCACGCTCCTCAGGCCGCGAAACGTGGAGCCCCTGGCCGTGGCGGCAGCCGCCAGTCGGTGGTCGCTCGAGTTCCGCCTCTCGTTGGACGGCTTCGACGCCGGGTCCAATGACGCGCTCCGCGGCGCCGGCTCGTTCGAGCGCGCCCTGGACGGTCTCGAGCTCCTTCTGCGCCACGGGTTCCTCCCCATCGTCACCGTGGTCCGTACGTGGGACCCCGAAGCGGAGCCGGCGATCTACCAGAGGTTCGTCGCGGAGCTCGCCGCGCGTGGGTGTGATCGGCCGCGCATCAAGACGATGCCCGCGCTTCGGATCGGTTGCGAGGCGGAGCGTACGGGGGGATACCGGGACTACGAGCGTGTGACGAACGGGATGCTGGAGGGGTACGACCTCGATCAGCTCGTCTGCGCGCATTCGCGAGTCGTCACCGATCGCGGCATCTGGGTTTGTCCGATCCTGGTGGAGGCCTCCGACGCGGATCTCGGCGAGGATCTGGAGCAGGCGGCCCGCGCGCCATACGCGCTGGCCCACGGGGCGTGTCACACCTGCTGGATGCACGGAGCGATCTGCGCGAACCCCGGCGCGGCGGCGCCCGAGATCGGCACGCCGGCGGGAACGGTCGCGCCCGCCGGAGGGGCGAGCTGATGCGGCTCGCGGCGCGTCGAGTCGCCCTGTTCGGCGGCGTGTACAGCAACCACCTCGCGCTGGCAGCCACGCTGGCGGACGCCGCCCGCGCCGGGGTCGAGGAGGCTGTGTGCCTGGGGGACATGGGCGCGTTCGGCCCGAACCCGGACCTCGCCTGCGATATCGTCCGGCGCGCAGGCATCCCGGTCGTGCAGGGAAACTATGACCACTCGCTCGGCCACGACCTCCCTGACTGCCGCTGCGGATACTCGGACCCGCGCGACAACGCGTTCGCGGCGCTGTCCTATCGCTACACCTACGCCAACACCGATCCCGCGCACCGTTCGTGGATGCGCGCTCTGCCGCGGCAGATCTGGATCTCGATGGCCGGCCGGGAGGTTCTCCTGTGCCACGGCAGCCCGCGCCGCACGAACGAGTTCCTGTGGGAGAGCGCGTGCTCGGATGCCTTTTTGACCTGGTTACTGGACGCGTGCGGGGCCGATACCGTGTGCGTCACGCATACGGGCCTGCCCTGGATCCGGGAACTTCCGGTGGGCCGACAGGTCATCAACGTCGGAGCCATCGGGCGCCCCGCGAACGACGGCGACCCGCGCGTCGTTTACGCGATCCTGACCGCCGACCAGGAAGGTCCGCCGAGCATCGAGTGGCGCAGGGTCGAATACGACCACCACGCGCTCGCGTCGGAGATGCGGGCTCAGCGGCTGCCGGAGGAGTTCGCGGAGACGATCGAGACGGGATGGTGGACGACGTGCCTGGAGGTGCTGCCCGCGAAAGAACGGGCTCGCGGAAGGTACTGAGTGGAGGGCGTCGTGTAGCCGACGCTCGCTGCCGAACGCTAGGTCACTTCACCCGTGAGCAGGGTGACGAACCGCCGCGCCAGGCGCAGCTCCCGCTCGCGCGCGCTGTTCTGGTAGATGACGGTGAGGTTGCGCGCCATGCGCTCGAGGATTCCGACGACCGGCGCGGACCGCAGATACTGCTCGGCGGGCTCGAAGCCGGCGCGCTCGAGGAGCAGCAGACACTCGCCGCGGCTCACTTCGCGTCCACCGAAGAAGGGATCCAGGTACCGGTAGCTACCCCCCAACCGGAAGCCGATCAGGAAGTGCATCGGCATCCCGATCCCGACCAGCGGCACCCCGATCCGGCGGCCGATCGTCAGGTAGACGAGCGCGAGCGTGATCGGGATCCCCGTGCGTCGGATGAGGACGCTCGACAGGAATGAGTTCTCGGGATCGTAGTAGTCCTCGGTGTTGCCGTGGAAGCCGCACGTCTCGTGGAGATAGCGCCGCAGCGCCTCGACCCGTTCCTCCAGCGGGCCATGCTCCGGCACCGCCTCCCTCGCCCCCGCCGCCAGCTCCCGCAGCTCGGCGCGTGCGCTCTCGATGCGCGGCGCGCACCGCGGCAGGATCATCCGCTCCAGGAGGAACGCGCCTTCTTCCAGCGCCTCGCCTTCCACCGTGGCCTGCAGATCGACCCACTCGCGCTCGATCTCGTCGACGTGGATGTCCTCGAGGAGCATGTCCGACTCGCCGCGGATCGCGATCTCGTCGCTGACTGAGGAAGCCTCTTCGAGATAGGGGACGGCCGCGTCGCCCGCGGCCCGGAGCGTGGAGCGCGCCTGCTCCTTCACCCAGACGTCGTCGTCGCCCAAGAGATGAATGAGCGCGTGGATGTCCTCGGGCGTGAGAAGCTTGGCCATGGCGCAATATGGGACGGTCTGCGCGAGCGACACAAGCCGTGTATCTTGCGGGCGCCATGGAGACACGTAAGGAGAAGGACAGCCTCGGGTCGCGTGAGGTGCCGGCCGAGGTCTACTGGGGAATCCAGACCCTCCGCGCGATCGAAAACTTCCCGGTCAGCGGTCTCCGCGAGCCCGGCTGGCTGATTGACGCCTACATGTACATCAAGAAGGCCGCCGCGCTGACGCATCTCGAGCTCGGCGTCCTGGACGAGGAGCGCGCCCGAGCGACCGCCCGGGCGTGCGACGACGTGCTCTCGGGGAAGCTGCGCGACCAGTTCGTGGTCGACGTCTTCCAGGCCGGCGCCGGAGTATCGTTCCACATGAACGTGAACGAGGTCATAACGAACCGCGCGCTCGAGATCCTCGGCGAGCCGCGGGCGAACTACAGCCGCATCCACCCCAACGACCACGTCAACATGTCGCAGTCGACGAACGACACGTTCCCGACCGCGATGCACATCGCCGTGATGCTCGCCTGGCGCGACTTCGAGCCGGTGCTGGAAGCGCTCGCGGACGCCTTCCATGCGAAGGGCGAGGAGTTCGCCGACGCGATAAAGTCCGGCCGGACGCACCTCCAGGACGCCGTGCCCGTGACGCTCGGGCAGGAGATGCACGCCTACGGCGCCGCCATCGATCGATCCGTCGCCGTGATCGACTCCGCGGTCGCGGCGTTGGCGGAGCTGCCGATCGGTGGCAACGCCGCGGGCACCGGGATCAACCTCCCCGACGGCTATCGTCCGACCGTCATCCGACACCTGTCCGAGCTGACGGGCTTCGATCTCCTCAAGGCGGCCGATCCGCGCGAGCGGCTCCAGAGCCATCAGCCGATCACGGGCGTCTCGGCGGCGCTCAGGAACCTCGCGCTCGAGCTTATCCGGATCGCGAACGACCTGCGGCTACTCGACTCGGGCCCATTGACCGGACTCAAGGAGATCACCCTTCCCGCGCGTCAGCCGGGATCGTCGATCATGCCGGGCAAGGTCAATCCCGTGATGCCCGAGTGCCTGAATCAGATCGCGTTCCACGTCGTCGGCGCGGACCTCGCGGTGGCGATGGCCGCGCAGGCGGGGCAGCTCGAGATCAACGTCATGCAGCCGGTCATGATCTGGGAGATCCTGTTCTCGATCGAGATCCTGAGGAACTTCCTGGAGGTGTTCCGCACCGGTTGCGTGGAGGGGATCGTCGCGGATCGCGAGCGGATGGAGGAGTACGCCCACAAGAGCCCGTCGCTCGCCACGGCGCTCAACCCCGTGATCGGCTACGCGCGGGCGGCGGAGATCGTCAAGAAGGCCCTCAAGGAGAATCGGCGGGTGTCGGACGTGGCGCTCGAGGAGACCGATCTCGGCCGGGAGAAGCTCGAGGCCATCCTGTCACCCGAAAACCTGACGGGTCAGCTCGAGCGTGAGGGGCAGTAGCGGGCGATCGGCCGGTTGTCGACCGTCGCCGGGCGCTCAGCGCGTCAGGGGCGCCCGCACCACCAGGGCCACGGCGGCCGCGACCTTGACGGCGCCGCCGGGCAGGAAGGGAAGCACCCCGAGCGCCAGCGCGCGCTCCGCGCCTACCCCCAGAGAGGCGGCGACGCCGAGAGCTCCGAGAGCGAGGATCAGGAGCGTGGCCGTCCCGCACACCACCGTCGCCCGCGCGGCGGAGTCCCCGGGTCGAAGCGCCGCGCCGACCAGCGCCGCGGCGACCGGAAACGCGATCAGGTATCCACCCGTGACTCCCAGGAAATGGCCGAACCCCGCCCCGCCTCCGGTGAATACCGGCAATCCGACCGCCCCGAGCGCCAGATAGCCGAGCTGGGAGAGCGCGGCGTCCCGTGACCCGAGATAGATTCCGGCGGCCAGCACGAAGAACGTCTGCAGCGTGATGGGAACCGGCGTGAAGGGAAGCGGGATGCGAACGAACGCCCCGATCGCGGTCAACAGGGCGAAGGCCAGGATGCCCGCTCCACGAACCGCCGGGCTGACAGAGGCGCGTGACAGCGCCGGGGCCATCGAAATGGGAGAGGACATGCGCGAAATGCTAGCGGACGTCGCGGGGGCCGGCAAGCCGCGGGTGCGAGGACTCGCGGGATGCTGATCTGGCCCGCAAACCGCTTCGTGGCCGGGGAAGACAAGGAGTCCGCGATAACGGTCGTCAAGGATCTCAACGCCCACGGGATCGCGGCGTCGCTGGACCTGCTGGGGGAGAACGTCTCCCAGCGCGCGGCCGCGGAGAAGGCGCACGACGATTACGTGAGTCTCTTACGGGGGATCGCAGATGCCCGGGTGGACTCCAACATCTCGATCAAGTTGACGATGCTCGGCCTCGACATCGATCTCGGGCTGACGCGCGACCACCTGGTGTCGATCCTCGAGACGGCCCGGGACACCGACAACTGGGTACGTATCGACATGGAAGGATCCCGCTACACGCAGCTCACCCTGGAGCTGTTCTACGACGTGTGGGGGAGCTTCAAGAACGTCGGCGTGGTGATCCAGTCGATGCTCCGCCGCAGCGAGGGGGATGTGGAGCGGCTGATCGCGGAGGGTGCGCGCGTGCGGCTCGTCAAAGGTGCCTACAAGGAGCCGCCCCCGCTCGCATTCCAGGACAAGCGCGAGGTAAACACGGCGTTCGACCGGCTCGCGGAGCGGCTGCTCGATAGAGGAGAGCGGCCAGCCCTCGCCACCCACGACGACGAGCGCATCGACCATGCCATCGAGTACGCGCGACAACAGGGGATCGCGGCCGATCGATTCGAGTTCCAGATGCTGTACGGGATCCGCCGCGAGACGCAGGAGGACATGGTGCGGCGCGGGTATTGCATGCGCGTGTACGTCCCGTACGGGAAGGAGTGGTTCCCGTACTTCTATCGCCGGCTCAGGGAGCGAAAAGAGAACGTGACGTTCGTCTTGCGAAGCGTGGTGCGCAGGTGATCGGTGAAACCGGCCTATTTGTTGACGAAGAACTCGGCGTTGATCTGGATGAAGTTGCGCCACTCAGGCGGGACGTCCTCTTCCGCGAAGATTGCCTCGACGGGGCACTCGGGTTCGCAGGCCGCGCACTCGATGCACTCGTCGGGATGGATGTAGTACATGTCCTCCCCCTCGTAGATGCAGTCGACGGGGCAGACCTCGACGCAGCTCGCGTCCTTGACGCCGATGCAGGGCTGCGTGATCACGTAGGTCATACTGCGACTTCCTCTCCTTCTGTAATGAGTCCCCCCGGAATCGTCGGGCTACCGGACCTCGCAGAAGATCGACGAAACCCGCCTGCCGAGCAAGCTTCCTGCTTGCTCGGAATCCGGCCCGCCGAGTATACTGCGGCAACCCAACAGCCCCCGTCAGGGGACGCATGACGGACTTCGATCCGACGCAAATCGACACTCTGCTCGAGACTCTCACGGGGGTCGTTCGCGCACGGGTACGCCCGGACGAGGACGGCCGTCAACTGCGGGAGATCCACGTCCTCAGCGACGGAGCGCTGGCCCCCAAGCAGATCGTTCGCAACATCGAAACGCTCCTCAAGACCGCATTCGACCTGACGATCGATCATCGGATCGTGTCCATCGCGGTGCTGAAGCAGGGCGCGGAGGTGGAGGAGTCGGCAGCTCGCGAGGCGCCGCCCCAGGAGGCTCGACCCGAAAGGCGGGCGCGCAAGGCATCGACGGGACCTGCTTCCCGGGTCGTGTTCCACAAGCTGCAGGTGGTTCAGGATGCGCTAAAGTGCACCGCGCACGTGGAGCTGAAGCTCGGCGACGTCATCTTCGAGGGCACTCACCGGGACACCGACACCCCCGAGGCGCGCGTGTATGCGGCCGCCAGGGCCGTCATCGAGGCGCTCGAGTATCTGACCGAGAAGCAGATGGCCTTCTACCTGGCGGGACTCGAGCAGATGCGGGTGTACGAGGAGCGGCTCCTCGTCGTGCTGGTGGAGGCGCGACGGGGGCGCCAGCGCATGCGAATGGTCGGAACCGCGGCCGTGAAGGACGACACGCACGAAGCGGCGGTCCGCGCGGTGCTGGACGCGGTCAACCGGTTCATCACCCGGCCGGTGGAGCCGACCGCGGCCTTGGCTGACTGACCCGAACGATCCGCCCGGAACCAGATTCCCTCTCTTCCACCTTCAGGAGGTGAGCATGCCCGACTCGCAGCCACCGGTTGACGCGACCGCTTCCGCGGTTCCACCACCCAAGAAGGGAATGTCGACCGGCGCCAAGGTGGCGATCGGATGCGGCATCGTCGCGATACTCGCGCTCGTCGTGATCGTAGCGGTCGTCGTGATCGGCGGCCGGTACGCGTCGCGCAAGGTGGACGAGTTCGCGGGAGGGTTCGAGGCACAGCAGGAAGCGAGCGAGACCGTGCAGGAGCTCGAGCGGGAGCATCCCTTCACGGCGCCCGCCGACGGCATCGTGCGCGCCGATCGCGCGGATGCGTTCTTCGCCGTCTCCGACGACGCGTGGGAAGAGATGCGGGAATGGGCCGATGATATGCGCGAACGGGAAGCGGAGATCGACAACCGCGGAGGCCAGGCGGGATTGGGTGACGCGATGGCCGGCTTTCAGGGGCTCGGCCAATCGCGCGTGGCATTGTCGGAGGCGCTCGCGGAACACGACATGGCTGTCAGTGAGTACATCTGGACCGGCATGGCGCTCGTCCATGCGTATAACGCGCTAGATCAGCCGCCGGAATCGAGCGGCGTGCCCGCAGAGAACCTCGCGCTGGCGGGTGCGCATCGCGAGCAGTTGGCCGAGATGGCCGACGACGGGGCCGGATCGGAAGGGCGGGGCATGGTCCTGGCGATCGCGTGGACGTTGGCCACCACGGAGGGGATCACGAACACGATCCCGGGACTGGACACGCTGGGCTATTAGGCCCGGCGTCGACCGCGGTTCAGGAGTCGGCGAGCTCGCGTAGGATCTCGGGAAGTCGGCGGGTGAACGCGCTCCGGGGGAGCACGCGGTCGGCGCCCGCGGTGCGCGCCGCCTCGAACGCCTCGGTGTCGACGTGCGAGCCCCAGGCGACGATCGCCGGCGGCTCGGAGAGGCGCTTCAAGGCGCGGATCGCGTCGATGGCGCTCCGGGCTTGGTCCGGGCCGTCCGCGCCCCCGCCGAGATCGACGAGCACCGCCCCGCCCGCCGTGCCCCCCATCTTGCCGAGCAGCTCCTCTACCGTGTCGGAGACGATCACCGGCACGCCGGCGGCCTCCGCCGTTGTCTCGATGCGCGTGCGGAAGAACAGGTCCTGGAGGAGCGCGTGGACGGCCATGGCGGGATGATACCGGCGGGCGGGCGGAGCGTCGAAGCGCGGCGCGTTGACGTTCGGTTTTTGTTCGGGTATCCTCTGCTGGTGAGCGCCCGCGCGATCCTCCACGTCGATCTCGACGCGTTCTTCGTGGCCGTCGAGCGGCTGCGGGATCCCTCGCTCATGGGACGGCCCGTCGTCGTCGGCGCGGACCCCCGGGGTGGCAAGGGACGCGGGGTGGTGGCGGCCGCCTCGTACGAGGCGCGGGCCTTCGGGATCCACTCCGCGATGCCGATCGGCGAGGCGTTCCGCCGCTGTCCCCACGCGGCCTGGCTGCCGGGAAGCCCCGACCTGTACCGCCGCGCGGCGCGCGCGGTGCGGGGGGTACTCCAGCGCTTCACCCCCGCGGTCCAGGCGGTCTCGATCGACGAGGCGTACCTCGACCTGACCGGCACCGAGCGGCTTCACGGGCCGCCGCGCGCCACCGCCGAGCGGATCCGGCGCGCGATCCGGGCCGAGACGCGGCTGCCGGTTTCGATGGGGCTGGCGACGACCAAGGCGGTGGCCAAGATCGCCTCCGACCTCTGCAAGCCCGAGGGCTTCCTCGAGGTCTGGCCGGGGCGCGAGGCCGCGTTCCTGGCGCCGCTCCCGCTCGACCGCATGCCGGGCATCGGCCCCGCCACGCGCGAGAAGCTCTGGCAGTTCAACCTGCGCACGCTGGGCGACCTCGCGCGGCTCGACCCCCAGCTCGCGAGCGGCGTCTTCGGCGACTACGGCGCATCGCTCTCGGCGCGCGCGCGCGGGGCGGACGAGCGCGGGGTCTCGAGCGACGAGCTGCCCAAGTCGGTGAGCCGCGAGTGCACGTTCGAGTCGGACACCGCCGACATCGAGTTCTGCGAGGCGATGTTGTGGTACCTGAGCGAGCGCGCCGCGCGCGACCTGCGCTCCCACCGGCTCACCGCGCGCACGGTGACGCTCAAGCTCCGGTATCGCGACTTCACCACCATCACGCGCAGCCATACGCTCGCCACACCCACCGACAGCGAGCGCCGCGTGGCGGAGGTGGCGCGCGAGCTGTTCCGGGCGGCGTACGCGCGCCGGGTGAGCGTGCGGCTCCTCGGCGTGGGGCTCACGAACCTCGTCGCGGCCGCGCCCCAGCTCGATCTGTTCTCCGCGCCGCGCGAGCTCGCCTGGGAGCGGCTGATCGCGTCGCTCGACGGACTGCGCGACCGGTTCGGGTTCGGCGCCGTCCGGGCCGGGTCGTCGATCCTGCTCGCGCCGGGCGGGCTCGCCAGCCGGGTCTCGCGCGAGGGGATGCACTCGAAGCGGGAATGACGGCGACCGAACCGGCGAGGGGAGAGAAGGGCGCGGCGACAGGCGCGGAGGATCGGGTGTGGATCGGCCCCGCCGGCTGGTCGTACGAAGACTGGAAGGGCGTGGTCTATCCGGCCGGAGCCGGCCGCCGCTTCGATCCGCTCGAGTACCTGGCTCGTTACTTCGACGTCGTCGAGATCAACAGCTCGTTCTACCGCCCGCCGCCCGCCGCGTGGACCAGGTCGTGGGCGCGCAGGGTGGAGGGGCATCCCCGCTTCCGATTCACCGCGAAGCTGTGGCGCGGGTTCACGCACGAGCGCGATTCGCCGCCGTCGGCTGCCGATGTGACCGCGTTCCGCGACGGGATCGATCCGCTCGCCGAGGAAGATCGGCTGCTCGCCGTCCTGGTCCAGTTTCCCTGGTCGTTCAGGAACGAGCCCGACGAGCGCCGGTGGCTGGCCTCCGTGATCGACTCCTTCGACGAGTATCCGCTGGTCGTCGAGGTGCGACACGCCTCCTGGGACGAGCCCGACGCGCTCGGCTGGCTCCGCGAGCGCGGCGTCGGCATGGCGGCGATCGATCAGCCGCTCCACGAAGGGTCGCTGGGCGCCGTCGACCGGCGTACGGGACCGGTGGCGTACTTCCGATTTCACGGCCGGAACTACGCATCGTGGTTCGCGGAAGGCCGCCCGACGCACGAGCGCTACGACTATCTCTATGACAAGGCGGAGCTCGAGCCGTGGATCGCCCGCATCGAGGACGCCGCGGACGACCCGGCCGTGAAGGCGGTCGTCGCGATCACGAACAACCACTACCAGGGCCAGGCGGCGGTCAACGCGCTTCAGCTGAAATCGTGGGCCACGGGCCGCCGCGTGGAGGTGCCGGCGCCGCTCCTGGAGGCTTACCCGCAGGCGCTGGCCGAGATCGCCGTCGAAGGGCCCGAGCAGCCGGACCTGTTCGCGCGTGACCGGGATCTGCGGCAATAGCAACGCCCGGCGGAAAGCGCCGCGCTACCTGCCGGCGTTCGCCTCTCCGGCTCCGAAGGCGTCGATCGCCGCGTTCCAGAACAAGTCCATCGACACCGAGAACGACGTCGGCTCGGCGACGCCCTCGACGAGATACCACCCCGGTCCCTCCGTCAGGCCGGCGAACTCCTTCAACCATAGATCGACGACACCGAGCGCGATCGCGTAGGGCAGGATCTCCTCGAAGTGCCCCGGGGCACGCTCGCCCTCGTGCCGGGCCTCGATTTCCGCCATCTCGGCGCGGCGGACGTACTCCCTGAGCCCGAGGAGCTGGTCACGCGCGCGGGCGCCCTCGCGCGTGACGACCGGCATGACGGGGGCGAACGCGAGCACGATCCCGCCCGAGAGGATGAGCCCGAGGCCGAGGTCGGCCCGCCCCAGCCACACGATAGCGACCGCGCCGAGGGCCGCGATCACGCCGGCCAGGATCACCCATTCTCGTCGCGTCGCCTTCGGGCTGTGGCGGAACCAGCCCCGGTCGACCAGCTCGCGGTAGAGGCCGTGGTAGAGTCGCGGCAGGAGCTCGCGGAAGGATGGCGCCACCGCGGACATCGTGACGGAACGCTCGGCTCCGAGGAGGGCGTGCACGATCGCGCCCTCGAACGGGGCGAGGTCGTCGAGCGGCCGGTCGGTCCGGCGGAACTCCCATTCGGTCGTCCACAATCCGACGCCCTGGAGGATCGTGCGCGCCACGCGCGCGGCCTCGTCGCCCTCGGCGGGCACGCCGGAGGGGTGGACCTCGCGGACCGTGAGGTACCCCCGGAACGCGAGATGGAGGAGCGTCGCGAGGACGTCCGCCGGGCCGGCCCGCTGGTCTACGAGCGCGCCCGCGGCGCCAGGCGGCACGCCCTCGGGCGGGCGCCACGTGGGGACGATCGAGCCGGGGCGCGGGTCACGGCCGACCCAGGCCCACCACAGGGTCATGAGGGCGAGAACGACGAGTGGAAGGCCGATCGCCGCCCAGCCTACCAGCTGCCGCCTCCTCCGCCGCCGCCTCCTCCGCCGACCGATCCTCCGCCTCCGCTTCCCGAGCTTCCACCCGGAGCGGACTGGAGGGTGCTGGAGGCGGCGGACTGGAAGCCGGCGAGCGACTGGTTGAATCCGCCCGACGAGAAGCCGTGCATCGAGCCGGCGTACCACGTGGGCGGCTCGGTGAGGAGGCCGTCGAACTGGCGCACCCACAGGTCGCTGACGTCGAGCGCGACCGCGTAGGGAAGGAGCGAGCTGAAGAGCTCCGGCGTTCGCGCCGGCGCGTCGTGGAACTCGATCTCCGCCTTCTCGGCGCGGCGGATGTACTCCTCGAGCCCCTCGACCTCGCGCCGAACACGCGCGCCGGTGGCGGTCATGGCGGGCATGTGGCGGCCGACGATCAGCACCAGCACGCCGGAGAGGATCATGGCGGGAAGGACCGCCCAGTAGCCGAAGGCGAGCCCCAGGATGCCGAGCGCGATGCCCGCCACGAGCACGATCGCGCCGAAGACCGTCCACATGGTGCGCGTCTTCGACGGGCTGCGGGCGAAGAGCTTGTGCCAGACGAGCTCGCGATAGAGCGCGTCCTTGATGCCGGGAAGCCGCTTGTAGAATTCGTTCTTGAGATCCGAGAGCCGGCGCGTCGTGGCGCCCTCGAAGAAGCCGTCCAGCGTCAGGCGCTCGAACTCGCGCAGTCCGGACTCCCCGGCGGCGTTCAGCCGCACGAGCTCCCAGTCCTGCTTCCGGCCCGCGACCCCGCCCAGGATCTTCCCCGCCAGCGTGTCGCGGTCGACTCCGAACGGGATCTCGGGAGGCACCTCTACGATGCGGACGTATCCGCGCACGGCCAGATCGAGGATCGTCGCGACGACGTCGTCCATGTCCGCGCGCTGGTCCGCAAGCGCTCCCGCCGTACCCGGCCGCAGGTCGTCCGACGGGCGCCACTGCGGGGCGACGCTGCCGATGGGCGGCTCCTTGCCGTAACGGCGCCACCGGGCGAAGAGCCCGGCGCCGACCAGGAACGGGATCGCCAGCGGCCCCCAGCGGAGGACTGTGTCCTGCGCGCGCTGTGTGATGGGTGGTGGCGGGATCAGGCCCTTGGGCCAGCCCGCGGCGAGCGTCAGCCCCTGGCCGGGGATTAGCGGGGTCACGGTTTCGAACCGGTAGGTTCCCGGGGGCTCGTACGTCGCGGTGCAGCCGACGTCACTCGTGCTCTCCGGGCCGCCGGCGTAGCAGCGCGCCTGCCAGGGAGCGCTGTCGGCGAACGCGACCGCGAGATCGGGCGGGAGCAACACCGTCGCGGACGCGTGCTCGATGGGTACCGGCCAACTGGTTCCCGTCACCTGCCAGTACAGCTCGTCGAATTCCTCGAAGAAGCCTAGGCCCCCCGAAAGCGCGTAATCGATCACGTACGTCTGCCGCCCGCTCACCGTGCGGTCGGGATCCCCGATGCGGATCTTCTTTTCCTGTATGCCCGATGTTTCATAGGGAACAGGGTTCCCGGCGGCGTCGGTAACCTCCCGGACGTCGAGCGAGAACCGCACGCGCCCGGCCGATATCGGCACGTCTTCCGACACCTGGCGCTTGTAGACGACCGGTATCGTGCGGTAGATCCCGTGCCTCTCGAGCCCGTCGAAGTCGACGACGATTCGCTCGATGACTCCCAGGGAGCCGTCGGGATGGACGACGTAATCGGCGTGAAAGTCGGTGATCGTCCAGCCGGTGTCCTGGGCGAGGAGCGGCGACGGAAGCGCGAGCGCCGCCGTTATAGCGACAAGCGGTGTCACGCGCAGCAATCGCCTCATGCCCCCTCCCCCGCCGGGCGTTCGGCTCCCGCATCGCGCGTCCTCCGCTCGGCGTCGACGTCGGGCGCGGCGCGCTCGTCGATGTCGGTCAGCTCGAAGAACTCCGCGCGGCCGAAGCCGAGCGCCCCGGCGATCAGAAGGTTCGGGAACGTCTCGCGACTCGTGTTCAGATCGCGCGCGACCGCGTTGTAGTAGCGCCGGGCGCTCGCGATGTCGTTCTCGGTCAGGACGAGCTCGGATTGGAGCTGGAGGAAGTTCGCGCTCGCGCGAAGCTCGGGATACGCCTCTGCGATCGCGATCAGCCCGTGGACGCGGCGGGTCAGCGCGTTCTCCGCCGCCGCCCGGGCGGCCCGGTCGTCGCCGGCACCGACGGCCGCCGCGCGCGCCTCGGTAACCTCCTCGAGCGTGCGCCGCTCGTGGCCGGCGTAGCCGCGGACGGCCGCCACCAGGTTAGGGACGAGGTCCGCGCGGCGCTTGAGCAACGCGTCCACGTCCGCCCACGCGGAGCGGAGCCGGTTCCGTAGCGACACAAGGCGGTTGAAGATCCATGCCACCCAGACCAGCGCAGCGATTCCGAGGATGGCGATGATGGTCGTCACGAGTCTCTCCATGCATTGTCGGAATAACCAGCGGGAACGAGCGGATAGATACACGCGCGCTTCCGGCAGATGCAACTACGGCCCTGCTACGCCACCGATTGGCGGAACCGACTCACGGCGAACGCGAGCGCAGCGATCGCCATCGCGAGGAGGATGGCGTACTGCTCCCAGAGCCCCAGCAGGCCTTCGCCCTTCAGGAAGATCGCCCGCACGATGAAGAGGAAGTGGCGGACGGGATTGAGCATGGACAGCCAGCGGAAGAAGGCCGGCATTGTATCGACGGGATAGAGGAAGCCGGACAAAATGATCGCGGGCAGCAGGAACAAGAACATCGTCATGAAGGCTTCCTGCTGAGTCCGCGACACGGTCGAGATGAGAAGCCCCAGCGCGAGGCCGGCCAAGATGTAGATGAACGCGGCCAGGACGAGCCACAGCGGCGATCCGCGCAAAGGCACTTCGAACCACAGGACCGCGACCGCAGTCACGAGCAGGAGATCGATCATACCCACGGCCGCAACGGGGATCGTCTTGCCGAGCATGAGTTCGGTCGGGGTGAGAGGGGTCACCATGAGTTGCTCGAGCGTACCGATCTCGCGTTCCCGGGCTATGGCCAGGGCGGTCAAGAGCAGGCACATGAGCAACAGCACGACGCCGATCACTGCGGGCACGTTGTAGATCCGACTCTGGAGTCCGGGGTTGAACCAGGCGCGGGCGCGCAGGTCGATGCCCGGGGAATTAACCGCATCGCTGCGAGCGCTCTCGCGTGCGAAGGCCTGGACGACCCGGCTTGCGTATCCCAGAGCCACGGTGGCGGTGTTGGACTGTGTTCCGTCGACGAGGATCTGCACGCGCGCGGGACGAAGCGCCGCGAGGTCAGCAGCGAATCCGCGCGGGATCTCGACAGCGACGATCGCGTCTCCGCGATCCAGGACCCGCGTGACGTCGGCAGAGCGCGTTGATGTGCCTACGATATTGAACCGCCCCGTAGTGGTGAATGCCTCGATCAGCCGACGGGATGCGGCGCTGGCGTCCCGATCGACGACGAACGTGGCGGTGTCTCGGATGTCCGTGTTGACCGCATAGCCGAACATCAGGAGCTGGATGATGGGGGCCACGAACATGATGAGACGAGTGCGTGGGTCGCGCAGGAGTTGTCGGCGCTCCTTGCGGACCATTTCGAGAACGTGGCGTGGCGAAGGGCGGATCACGCGACCTCCTTGCGGAACACGGCCACGGTGGCAGCGATCGCCGCCGCCGCGAGCGCGACGAGCGCCAGTCCCTGACGCCAGAGGACGTCGATTCCCACGCCCTTCAGGAATATGGCCGTGGTGATGGTCACGTAATAGCGCGCCGGGAAGAGATACGTGGCCAGCTGCAGGGCACGCGGCATGTTGGCGATCGCGTAGATGAAGCCCGATAGAAGTAGCGCGGGCAGATAGGTCGCCACCATCGCGAACTGGGTCGCCAGGACCTGGGATTTGAGGGCGGCCGAGAGGAACATGCCGAACCCCAGTGCCGCGAGCAGGAAAACGAACGTCATAGCGACGAGCAGGCCGAGATTGCCGCGGAAAGGGACACCGAACAGCGCGGTCCCGATGCCCACCGCGAGCAGGACGTCGAAGAGGCCGATCGCGAGATAGGGGAGCAGCTTTCCGGTTACGATCTCGAGGCGCGTCACGGGCGTTGAGACGAGCTGTTCCATCGTGCCGCGCTCCCATTCCCGCGCGATCGTGAGCGCCGTGAGGAGCGCCGCCAGGATCGACAGGATGACCGCCACCAGCCCCGGGACGACCATGTTGCGGCTCTCGAGCGAGGGGTTGTACCACACGCGACTGGCGGGGACGACCGCGGGACGGATTTCGCGTCCATTCAGCGTCGCGCGGCGCGAGAAGGCGGAGGTAATACCCCGCGCGTATTCGATCGCGATCGTAGCGGTGTTGGCATCGGACCCGTCCACCAGCAACTGCAAGGGCGCCGGTCTCCCGGCGGCGAGATCACCGGCGAAGCCGCGTGGGATGGCGAGAATGGCAAGCGCGTCTCCGGTCTGGAGCGCGTTCGTGGCCGCGGGGTAGCGCGTGAGTCGGTCGACGCGGAAGTATCCGCTGGCGACGAACGCGTCGACCAGGCGCCTCGAGGTCTGGGTCTGGTCGGCATCCCATACGGCGAGCTCGATGTTCTCGACGTCGAAGGTGATCGCATACCCGAAGAACAGAATGAGCAGGGGAGGGATGAGAAATCCCAGAGCCAGGCTGCGCGGATCACGACGCAGCTGGATGACTTCCTTGCGGGCCATGGTCAGCATGCGGTTGAAGTTCATCCGGCCACGACCCCACCGCTCCGGCGGACCAGCGAGACGAAAACGTCTTCGAGTGTAGGCGGCACGCGGCGGATATCGCGCGCCGTAAGGCCTTCGCGCTCCAATGCGGCCGCGATGTTCTGCTCTGCGGCGGCCGCGTCGCGGGCCACGACGTGGACCGATCGACCGAACATCGTGGCGTCCTCAACTCCCTCGAGCCCGGCGAGGATGGCGGCGGCGCGGGACGAATCGTCGGAGCGGATCTCGAGGATCGGCCACTCGAGCGAGGCCTTGAGAGCTGCGGGCGAGTCGAGGGCGATCAGGCGACCACGGTTCATGAGAGCGAGCCGATGACAGTACTCGGCCTCTTCCATGTAGTGGGTGGAGACCAGTACTGTCGTCCCCGCGTCGGCTAGCTCCGCGATCAGGTCCCAGAACGCGCGCCGAGCAACCGGATCGACTCCCGAGGTGGGCTCGTCGAGGAACAGGACGGCCGGCCCGTGGAGGACCGCTGAGCCCAGCGCCAGCCGCTGCTTGAGCCCGAGCGGCTGCGTGGCGGTCAGCTGGTCTTCGCGGCCTTCCAGGCCGGCCTGCTCCAGTGCCCACTGGATGCGTGTCCGGCGCCGGTCGCCGGACACGTCGTAGAGTCCGGCGAAGAGGTCCAGGTTCTCGCGGACCGTGAGGTCGCCATAGAGAGAGAAGAGCTGGCTCATATATCCGATCACGCGCCGCACGGCGTATGGATGACCGGCCACGTCGTGCCGAGCGACACGTGCCGTGCCATGAGTCGGGGGGAGCAGGCCGGTCAGCATGCGGATCGCCGTTGTCTTGCCGGCCCCGTTAGGTCCCAGGAAGCCGAAGATCTCCCCCCTTTGCACTGTGAACGACAGGTCGTCCACGGCGATGAAGTCTCCGAATCGGCGGGTCAACCCGGAGGCTACGATCACCGGCTCGGTGAAGCTGTCGACCGGATCGGTGATGGCGGAGCGATCAGCCACCGGTGCGCTCCATGAAGACATCTTCGAGCGATGGCCTTAGCGTCGCGATCGACTCGACGCCCGCTCCCGCCGCGTCCAGCGCCTGCCGCAGAGATGCGGGAAGCGATTCTGCTGGCTGATTCAGCGTCACGTGCACGCTATCGCCGAATGCCGCGGCGCGGCTCACCCCTTGGCACTCCCGCAGGACCCGGAGCGCCGCGCGCGGGGATGAGGCGCGGATCTCGAAGGCCCGCCCATCGAGGTCGGCCTGGAGCGCGCGGGGAGCGTCGAGCGCGACGATCCTGCCGCGGTCCAGGAGCGCCACACGGTCGCAGCGCTCGGCCTCGTCGAGATAAGAGGTGGTGAGCAGGATCGTGATGCCCTCGGTCAGCATCTCCTGCAGGATGATCCACAAATCGAGGCGGGAGATCGGGTCCACGCCGAAGGTCGGCTCGTCGAGGAGGAGGAGCTGCGGTCGATGGATCAGGGCGCACGAGAGCGCCAGCTTCTGCTTCATCCCACCTGAGAGCTTGCCCGCCAGGCGGCTGGCG
The DNA here is from genome assembly GCA_025937815.1 of Gemmatimonadota bacterium. Classification (GTDB taxonomy): domain Bacteria; phylum Gemmatimonadota; class Gemmatimonadetes; order JACCXV01; family JAHWKZ01; genus JAICNR01. The sequence continues at coordinate 6,007 of JAICQP010000033.1, read as the reverse complement.
AAGGGGTCGAGGTTGGAGAAGCGATACAGCCGCTCGACCCTCGATTCGCGCTCGGCTCCGCGCGGGAGCCCATGGAGGTCGCCATAGAAGTCCAGGTTCTCGCGGACGGTGAGGTCGGCGTAGAGGCCGAAGCGCTGCGGCATGTAAGCGATCCGGGGCTTCATCGCCTCCGGATCGCGGGCGACGCTCACGCCGAAGACCGTCGCGTCGCCGCCGGTTGGCGCCAGGACCCCCGCCAGTATGCGGAGCGTGGTCGTCTTTCCCGCTCCGTCCGGGCCTACCAGACCAAAGAGCTCTCCTTCGCGCACACCGAACGAGAGGTCGTCCACGGCCGTAACGTCGCCGAATGTCCGAGTGAGACCGCGCACATGGATCGCGGTCGCGGAGTCCGGCGCGACGTCGGTGTCCCGGCCACTCGACGCCGGTGCACTCATCGCTCGGACTCTAAGAGCCGGACATCCGCGGGCGTTCCGACCTTGAGGTCTCCGTCGGGGTCGCCCGTGACTTCGACCTTCACCTGGTAGACAAGCTTCACCCGCTCCTCCTCGGTCTGCACGGTCGCGGGGGTGAACTCGGCCTCGCTGGCGATGAAGATGACACGGCCCTCGTACTCGCGATCCGGCCAGGTGTCGGAGGAGATCGAGGCCGGTTGTCCGATCGCGACCCGCCCGATCGCATCCTCCCGCACGTAGATGAGCACCCAGCGGTCGTCCACATCCATGATCGTGACGACGGGCGCGCCGGCCGGGATCATCTCGCCCGGATCGCGATGCCGGATCGTGACCACTCCGCCGAAGGGCGCGAGGAGTACAGCATCGTCGAGCGCCGCCTCCGCCTGCGCGAGACCGGCTTCCGCCTGCTCGACCTGCGCGCGCTGGGCCTCGACCTGCTCGAAGCGCGTGCCTTCGCGCACGAGATCGAGCTGTGCGCGGGCGCGGTCGGCATCGGCCTCGGCGCTCGCGAGCGCGGTCTCGGCGCGATCGAGCTCGCGCCTGGAGATCGCCTCGCCCGCATACAGGGCGCGGGAGCGCTCGGCCTCGAAGCGCGCCTCCTCGAGGCGCTTGCCCGCGGCCTCGGCGGACGCCCGTGCTTGGACCACCTCCTGCGGCCGGAAACCGTTCTCGAGCTCGGCCAGCCGCGCGAGGGCGGCGTCCACGGCAGCCGAAGCTCCGGCGCGACGGCTCTCGAGCGCATCCGCGTCGAGGAGCGCCAGCGTGTCACCGGCGGCGACGGGATCGCCCTCGTCGACGGCGATCCGCTCGAGATCTCCGGCCAGCGGGAATCCGAGATCCGCCTCGGTCGCCTCCACGGTGCCCGAGGCCTCGAGGGGGCCGTCCTCGTCCCCCCGCAGCGCCCACAGCGCGAGCGCCGCGAGGACGACGAGAATGACGAGGACCACCAGGATCCGCTGCGGGGATCGGTTCATCGCGTCTCCTCCAATCGATTCGCTAGCCAGTCGAGATCCAGAGTGCCGGCCGCGCGGGCGAGCTCGACGCCCGCGACCAGCGCGTCGGCGCGCGATCGGGCCAGCGCGGTGCGCGCATCCAGCAGGTCCGCCTCGGCGTCCAGCCACTCCGACTGGACGCCGGCCCCGACGTCGAGCGAGAGGCGCTCGACGCGGGCCACCTCGGTCTGAGCCGCGACAGCCTCGGCGAGCGCCGCGGATCGGGCGCGGGTCTGCGCAAGGGCGGCGCGGGCGCGCTCGATGGCTGCGTCGCGGTCGAGCTCCGCCTGCGCGAGCCGCTCCTCCGCCTGGACGCGCTCCGCGTCCGCGCGCGCGATCGTCGCCACCCGGGCGCCGCCCGTGAACAGAGCCCAGTCGAGCCGGAGGCCGACCTGCCACTCCCCGCTGTACGTGTCGCCGTCCGATCCGGCGCCGCGCTCTATCCAGGCGCCGCGAGTCGAGACCTCCGGCCACCACGCGGCGCGCGCGGCGTCGCTCGCCGCGGCGGCGGCTCGAGCCTGCCAGCGCGCCTGCTCTACGGCCGGACTCGCGGTGGAGTCGGCGGCCGCCTCCGGGTCGAGATCGAGCGATGGCATCGCCAGCCGCGCGAGCCGCTCCTCGGGGATCCCCGTCAGGCGGGCGAGGTCGCCCGTCGTGACGTCGACGAGAGTGGCGGAGGCGACCCGGTCGGCGCGGGCGGAGGCAAGGGTGGCGGTCGCGCGCGCAAGATCCACCCCGGCCACGGCTCCCTCGTCGAGCGCGCGCGCGACCCGCTCGCGCTCGGCCTCGAGCGCGCGAAGCCGGAGGTCGTGAGCCGCAAGAGTCTCCCGGGCCGCGACGGCATCGGCGTATGCCGCGACGGCCAGCGCGATCGTCGCGTCCGCGGTCGCCGCGAGGCCGGCCTCGGCGGCCCGGAAAACCGCTTCCGCGCCGCGGTTCCGGGCCAGGCGCCCTCCGCCCTCGAACAGCGTCCAGCGCGCGCCGAGCGTCGCGTCGACGAGCGTGCGGTCGAAGTCGGGAATCGACGCGAGGTCGAAGCCGTGGAGGGGCGAGACGAGCATCGGCTCCGCGTAGTGGGTCAGCCCCGCGTCCAGCGAGAGGCGCGGCCACCAGTCGCTCGCGGCCCGCACCCGGTCGGCGGCGGCGGCATCGCGCGCGGCCGCGGCGACGCCGAGCGCGGGTCGTTCCGCAAGTGCCGCGCGCACTGCGTCGAGAAGGGTGAGAGAGTCCGCAGCGCGTGCCTGCGCCGCCCCGCGGGTCGGCGAGGGAGCCGCGAGCCCGAAGCAGAGGAGCACCAGGAGCGCGAGGTGCGCGGAAGGCCGCGTCACGGCGCCTCGCGGTCCGCGGCCAGCGCCGCGCGTACGCCGTCGACGACGTGTTGCCGCATGGATGCGCGTGTAGCCGAGTCGGCGACCGAGAGCCCGAGCCCTTCCTCGAGCGGGCCGCGCATCAGATGGACGAAGAGCGCGGGGGGGAGAACGCCGAGCGCGAGGAATAGCGGGTTTCCATGGCGGATCGCACCCTTCTCCTGCCCGGCGCGGACGAGTTCCGACAGCAACCCGGCGAGGTGGCGGATCCACGCGCGCGCAGGTGGCGGCGCCGGCCGTCCCGACGCGATCTGCTGGAGGATCAGGCGGGGAAGCCGGGGGTCGTCCGCGTAGTGGTCGAACAGCGTCTCGACGACGGCCGTGATGCGATCGAGCGGCGATCCGGGGCGGTCGGCGGCCGCGTCCACGAGCTCCCGGAGGGGCGCGAGCTTGGACGCGATGACAGCGTGGTAGAGCGCCTCCTTCGAGCCGAAGTGGTACGTCACCGCGCCGAGGTTCGCGCCGGCGTGGCGCGTGATCGCTCGGATCGACGCCCCGTCGTAGCCGCGTTCGGCGAACAGCTCCTGCGCGGCGTCGAGGATCGAAGCGGCCGTCCTCGGCGGATCGGGAGCGGTGACAGAGAAATTCATACGTTCGTATTATATGGATCGTCCTTGCCTTCCGTCAACCCGACGTGCCGCTCTTGATTTTCGGTGAAATTTCGGTAAGCTGGGGATCCCGTCCGACGGCACCGGCGTTCGTTTCTCGTCTCGACCCTCTCACGAATCGCCAGATGGCCCGACCCTTCGTTCACCTGCACGTCCACAGCCACTGGTCACTCCTCGCGGGCGCGTGGGCGCCCGCCGAGATCGCGCGCCGCGCGGCCGCGCTCGGCATGCCGGCGGTCGCGCTCACCGACACCGACGGGCTCTACGGCGCGGTGCCGTTCGCGAAGGCGTGCGCCGAGGCGGGGGTCCGGGCGATCGTGGGCGCCGAGCTGACCGATCCGAGCCGGCCCTGGCGCGCCGTGTTCCTGGTCAGGGACCGGGCCGGCTACGAGGAGCTCTCGGCGCTCGTCTCGGCGCGCTGGCTGGACGACGGGTTCTCGCTCGCGGGCGCGGTGCGCGGGCGCTCCGATCACCTGGCGGTCCTCGTGCGCGACCACCGGCTGCTGGAGGCCGCGGTCGCGGCGGGGCGCAGCGCGGGCACCTATGCCGAGGTGCGTCCCGCGCCCGCGGGCGAAGACCCCACGTCCTCGGCCGAGCGCGCGCTCCGGCGCGAGACGCTCGCCTGGGCGGCGCGGCTCTCGCTGCCTCCGGTCGCGACCACCGGCGCGTGGTACGCCACGCCCGCCGACCGCTCCGCGCACCGCGTGCTCAGGGCGATCGGCGCCAACGAGACGCTGGCCGCTCTCGACGACCGCGCGCGGCGGGGATCGCAAGGTCCTGGCCGCGGCGATCTCGACACCGGCCCGTTCGCGTCCACGACCGCGTGGTTCCAGGCAGGGGACGAGCTCGCCGCCGCGTTCGCCGACTGTCCCGAAGCGCTCGCCAACGCGGGCAGGGTCGCCGACGAATGCCGCTTCGCGTTCGAGTGGGGCGCGTTCCACTTCCCCGAGTATCCCACCGAGAACGGCGAGAGCGCGTTCGCGATGCTGTGGCGGGTGGCCTTCGAGGGGCTGGCGGAGCGCTACCGGCCGCTCCCGACCGAGGCGATCCGGCGGCTCCAGGAGGAGCTCTCGGTCATCGAGGAGAAGGGGTTCGCCGACTACTTCCTGGCGATCCGCGATGTCGCCGAATGGGCGCGCGCCCGCCACATCCCACTGGTGGGCCGCGGCTCGGCGGCCAATAGCCTGGTGTCGTTCTGCCTCGGGATCACGCACGTCGAGCCGCTCCGGCACCACCTGTTCTTCGAGCGCTTTCTCAACCGCGAGCGCGCCGACTGTCCCGACTTCGATCTCGACTTCTGCTGGCGCCGCCGCGACCGGGTGCTGGAGTACGTGTACGAGCGGTTCGGCGCCGATCGGGTGGCGATGATCGCCACGTTCTGCCGGCTAGGAGCGCGCGGCGCGCTGCGCGAAGTGGCGCGCGCGCTGGGCGTTCCCGACCGCGAGATCTCGCGCGTCACCGGGCGCGTGCCGCACTTCTCGAGCGTCGAGATGCTCGAGGAGCTGCGCGAGACCTTGCCCGAGTGCCGCGGCCTGCCGCTCGACCGGCCGCCGTGGGACGAGGTCGTCGAGCTGGCGCTCGCCATCGACATGTACCCGCGCCACATCTCCGCGCACCCCTGCGGGATCGTGATCGCCCCCGGACCCGTCGACCGCTGGGTGCCGCGCCAGATGTCGGCCAAGGGGCTCGCCGTCACGCAGTTCGACATGCATCCGGTCGAGGACATCGGGCTCGTCAAGATCGACCTGCTGGGAAACCGCGGCCTCTCGGCCATCGCCGACCTGTGCGATCTCCTCAGGGAGCGCGTGGGCCTCGACATCCGCTGGGCGCGCGACGAGGACGCCGAGGAATGGGAGGCGCCGGGTCCCGGAGCGCTTTCGACGATTCGCTTCGTCAACCCGTTTCGCGACGAGCGCACCATGCGGCTCATGCGCGAGGGGCGGACGATGGGCTGCTTCTACATCGAGTCGCCGTCGATGCGCGCGCTCCTCCGGAAGCTCTCGTGCGACACCTTCGAGATGCTGACCGCGGCGTCTTCGATCATCCGCCCGGGGATCGCCGACAGCGGGATGATGGACGCGTTCATCCGCCGTTTCCACGGCGAGGAGCGGGTCGACTACCTGCACCCCGTCATGCAGGAGCTCCTGTCCGACACGTACGGGGTCATGATCTACCAGGAGGACGTGATCAAGGTCGCGCACCGGCTGAGCGGGATGACGCTCGGCGAGGCCGACGGCCTGCGCCGCTCGATGTCGAAGAAGCGCGACTATGAGGATTTCGAGACCTATCGCGTTCGATTCGTCGACGGGGCGCTCGCCAACGGCGTGTCGCCGGCAGTCGCCGCGGAGATCTGGCGCCAGATCGAGTCGTTCGCGGGATACTCGTTCTGCAAGGCGCATTCGGCCTCCTACGCCCAGGTCTCGTTCCAGTCGGCGTGGCTGAAGACACACTACCCGGCCGCGTTCATGGCGTCGGTGCTGGCCAACGGCGGCGGCTACTACCCGGCGTTCGCCTATGTCGAGGAGGCGCGCCGAATGGGGATCGAGATTCGGCTCCCAGACATCAACGCGAGCGCCGCAACGTGGAGC
>JAICQP010000181.1 GCA_025937815.1 Gemmatimonadota bacterium | reverse complement strand
CGGGCGAGTATCTCCTCCCCGGAGTGGCGACGGGTTTCCCCGTCGCGCTCGACGACGTGGTCGGGGAGTGGCGGGACGAGTTCTCTCGGCAGGATCTCGACAGGGATGGGTCGATCACGCTGGAAGAGAGCCAGGAGACGATGTTCCGGGCTCAACTGTCCCTGAGCAACTCTCCCTTCCACTACGGCGAGCCGCGTCAGGTGCGGCTGGGAATCGAGCTGCGGTTCTGAGCACGAGAGGCCCAGGCCGGGTCCGCTTCTAGACCGAGCGCTTCAGGGAGCTTCGCGACGGAGCGGCTTCGGCAGTCGGGCCAGCCCCTCGCGCGCGGCCTCGATCCGCGGTCGGAGCTCGGGATCGGCGTCCCGCCAGGCCAACAGGGCGTACTCGTAGGACTCCCGCGCCTTCTCGAACTCGCCGAGCTCCGCATAGATCTTCGCGGACTCGAATTCGGCGAAGGGCCGCCAGCCGCCGCCGGTGTTGGGGGTCCGGAAGTACACGAGCGCGTCGCGCGGACGGTCGAGCTCGACGAGGAGCTGGCCCAGCCACCAGTGAACCGCGTCGTTCAGGTTTCCTTCCGCTAACCCAAACCCGCCTGCCGATCCACGCATGTCGCGCTGGACCGCCTCGAGTTGCGGAAGGGCTTCTGCAGGCTGACCCCGCTTCCAGAGCGCATATCCCTGTAGCGCCCGGGTTACCCCATCGAACATGCGGGCCGCGGTGGTATCCCCGACGGCGCGACGTCGTCTCACCTCTTCGTGTGCGCGACCGAGGACGGCTTCGTGATCCACCCATCTGCCCTGATCTGCCGCGACTACCCCGGCGGCCAAGTGGGCGAAGGCGCCGTCCGACGTCGTGTCAGCCGCTGTCAACGCAAACTCGCGCGCGAGTTGATCCGAGGAGAGGTCCATTCCCGCGCGATAGAGTTCGAAGAGTTCGAGCTTCCGACCCCAAGGCGGAACTGAGGGGTCGTCCAGGACGTCGTCCACGACCTCCATGGCCGCGTCGAACTGGCCGCGTTCAGCGAGGGCAGCCAACTGAAAATGGAAAAAAAACCAAGCTGCGTCGGGACGATCACGCGCGATCCGCAGGGCCTCGATCTGGAGCGGAAGGTGGGAGGGATGACTCAGAAACCCCTGCGCGCGGAACAGGACGCCGGTCTCGACCGTGTCGAGCGACGCCAGCGCCCGTCCACGGCTCGCGGAGTCGCCGAACGCGAGCGCCAATGCGAGTCGGCTCGAGCGGTCCATTTCGCTACCCGGCGCCAGTCGGCCCAAGGTCTCGACCAGCGAGAACGCGCGAGCGCTGTCCGCCTTGTTGAATGCGTACCCGATCGGGTGCCAGTAATACAGCGCGAACTCGGGATCCAACTCGATGGCGCGATGGAATGCCCGCTCGGCCTCTTCCTGCCTGTCGATGATGAGGACCCACCCTGGGGCGTGTACGTAGGATTCGCCCAGCTCGTACCAGGCCTCGGCATCGTCGGGACTTCTCAGGACAAGTTCGCGTAGGGGCCCGACCTCGCCGAGCTGGGCAGCTCTCAGGAGCGCTACCGTGCGGGGTGGGAGCCGATCGATGTGAGCCTCCGCGCGTCGATCATTTTCCGGGCATTCCCCGTGAATCTGCCATCCGCACACCAGGCTGATGCGGAGGAGCGCGAGCGCGAACGTCGAGTCCGCCGCGACCGCGCGCTCGTACGCGCCCTTTGCCCCTTCGAGGTTCCCGCGCCGAAGGAGTGCCTCGCCTTCCAGATACGACTTCAGCGCCGGCAGCGACGTGGTCGTCACGTTCTCCAGATGGATTCTGGGGAGAACGCCGTCCCTTCCCTCCGGCAGTTCCCGCACGACGCCGAGCGCGAGCCGGTCCACGAGCGCCAATACGCTGTCGGGCGAGCCCTGGGCCTGTGCGCTTCCCAGGAGTTCGCCGTTTCGGGCGTCGTAGATGTCCGCGCTGAACCGCACTTCGTCGCCGAGGGCGACCGCCGACCCGATCAGCGCGTAGCGCGCCCCGGTCCGCCGCGCAACGAGGAGCGATGTACCCAGATCGGCGACGTCTGGAACCTCGCTTCGCCAGCGGGCCAGGACGGTGCGGCTTGCGATGGGGCGCAGGCCGGGCACGCCGTCGAGGTTGACCGTCATGAGATCGACCATGCCCTCGCGCCAGGTTGCGAGGTCGGGGTCGTTGACCGTGAAGGGCAGGACCGCGATCCCCGGCGCCGCGTCGGCGGCGATCGCCTCCTCCGGCGTTAGGTCGGCGACGGTGTCCCGCCGCGCCGCGTAGAGGGCCACCAGCCCGACCAACGCCGCCGCAGCGGCGCCCAGGACCCAGGGGCCACGCGCGACATCTCGGATTGTGCCACGGATCGGCGGTGCTTCCGCCAGATCGGTTGGAACGCGCGTAACAGCATACACGTCCCGCTCGCCGGCCACGCCCTTGAGGGAACGAGAGCCGCGATCCTCGAACTCGAAGCCGGCGCCCTCGACCGCGTCGCGCACCGAACGCGACACGAGCACCTCGCCCGGCGCCGCTTCCGCCATGAAGCGGGCCGCGATGTGGACACCGATCCCGCCGACCGTCTTCCCGGTCCCCTCGACCTCGCCCATGTGGATCCCGCAGCGGACCTCGAGCCCCACGTCCCGGACGGTGAACCGGATCGCGTCCGCGCAGGCGATGGACATGGCGGGTGCCTGGAAGACGGCCAGGAAGCCGTCGCCCGCGGTATTGAGCTCGCGGCCGCCGAAGCGACGGAGCTCTCGCCGCACCCGCGCGTGGTGCTCGTCGAGGAGCTTTCGCCACTTGCGATCGCCCAGCTCGGTCGCCCGCTCGGTGGAGCCGACGATGTCGGTGAAGAGAACGGTGGCGAGCGCTCGGCTGGAAGCCGTCACTCGACCGCCTGGAGGATGGGTTGGTCCAGGTAGAGGGCCGGCACGTTCGCCTCGATCGTGCCTAAGCAAGGGAACTGCGGTTGCGAGTTCGCGCGCGCCCAGGTTACGTCGAGAATATTACGAGGAATTGGGTCGACTGTAAACGACTGGAGGGTCCCCCCGGCCTCGTTTCGATCAGCGGTAAGAGCTACGGCCGGCGGTCGCTCGGGGCGCGGTCCCGAAGACCTGGCCGGACGCCGGGCGTGTCAGGGGCCCTGTGGGCCCCCCGGCGTTCCTCGATCAGCTCCCGCAGGCGGGCGTCGAACCTCCGGTTGAAGAGCAGGTACCTGGCGCGCTGTTCTGGTGTGAGCACGCGCGACAGCCCTTCGATCTGCTCCCGCCGTAGGCGCTCCATGTCCGCGCGTGCGGCCTCCACCGCGGCGAGCGATCGGGCGAGCGCGTCCTCGTCGACGGGCTCGCTGTCGAGCGTCAGCTCGAGCGCCCGGACGGCGGCCTGCTCTTGTTCCATGGACAGACGCAGCGCTTCCCGGTTCGCGGCCACGAGCCGGCGCAGCGTGCGCGTCTGCTCGTCCGACAGCCCGAGCGCGGCCTGCAGCCGCTCGTATCGGAGCGCCTCCAGCCGCTCGACGGCGGGTGCCTTCCGAGCGGATTCCTCCGAGGGCGCCTGACGCTGGGCGTCCGGTGGCGCGAGCCGCTCCTGGGCCCCGATCGAGGCCGCGGATAGGAGGAGCGAGCCCACGGCGATGACGATTCGGTGTCTCATACGGCGCCTTTCACAGATCGAAATCGGTTCGCTCGAGCTCGCGGAGCACGGCCGACTGCTCGGCCTCCGAGAGGAGTGCGAACTCGTCCTCGATCGCGGCGGAGCGCTCGATCGAGACCGGCGGACCGAGCTCGGTCGCCGCGAGCGCGGCGTCGAGGGCCTGATCATTGGCGATCACAGCGATTTCCTCGGCCGCAGCCTCGGCTTCGGCGACGACCTCGTCGGGCGCCGGTCCGGCCCCCGGGGTGGAGCGCTCCCGCCGGTCAACGAGGACGATCGCGGCAACGGCCGCCGCGGCGGCGATCGGGACGAGCCAGCCGATCCGCCGAATGAGCCGTCCCTCGCGCTTCCGCGGGGATGCCTCGAGCGCCGCCAGAATCCGCTTGCGCTGCACGGTGAACTCGGCGGCGGACGGCATCGGCGGATCTTGCGCGATCGCGGCGCGGGTCGCCGCGAGCTCCGCGACCCTGTCCCGGCATCGCGCGCACGCCCCCAAGTGCCCCCTGATGTCCGCGCGGGCGATTCCGGGCTCGTCGACCCAGGCGGCGAGCTCGAGGTCGCTCGGGTGGCGCTCTCCGGATAGATCGATCGTCATTCCGACTTCGCCTCCTCCATGTAGCGGCCGCGCAGCTTCGTGATCGCATGGTGGTACGAGACCCGCGCGCTCGCCTCGGTCGTATCCAGGATCTCGGCGATCTCCCTGTACGACAGCTCGTCGTACGTCCGCAGGATCACAACCGCCCGCTGGAGATCCGGGAGCTGGGCGATCCGCCGTTCCAGCACCTCGGCGTCCGCGCTCCGTTCCACGCCGCGGTCGGGTCCCGGCGCCGGGTCCGCGATGTCGATCTCGGCGGCCCGTTCGAAGCCCGCCGGGGCCAGCCGCCGCTCACGCGCGATCGCATCGTACGCAAGACGCACCGCGATCCGGTAGAGCCAAGTCGAGAACGCCGCCCTGCCCTCGAACGTTCCGAGCTGCTGCCAGGCGCGAACGAACGCGTCCTGGGTGAGGTCCATGGCGAGGTCGTGG
>JAICQP010000189.1 GCA_025937815.1 Gemmatimonadota bacterium | reverse complement strand
CGAGCAGAACCATCAGGACTCTCGAGCTGCTCACGAACGAACCTCCACGCTGAAGGGGGGAACTGGGTGCGGCCGGCTGCACCGCGGTTGGGGTACGGCCATTCTATCCGAAACGGACAGACGGGGACACCCCCGGCTAGGAGCGAACGCGGAGACCTCTCGGGCGCATGCTCCCGACGCGTCAACGTCGAAGCCGCCCCCACGCGGCAAGCCCGAGCGAGAGTCCGATCATGATTGCCGACACGATCATCGTCTCGCGCAGTCCCGCGACCTGTGCCCCGGGAGGCGCCGCGCTCGGCTCTCCCCGCACCCCCGCGTGCGACGCGACGCGCGCCGCCCACACCGCGCCGAGAACCGAGATGCCGGTGAGCTGCCCCGTGATCCGCGTGATCGTCAGGAGGCCGGACGTGACCCCTAGCCGCCGCGGCGGCACCGCGCCCATGACCGCGCTGTTGTTCGGCGACTGGAAGATCCCCATGCCGAGCCCGACGGGCGCCATCGTCACGAGGTAGCCGAGCGCGGTCGTGTCGGTGTCGAGGGTCAGCATGAGGAGGTAGCTCGCGAAGAGGATCGCCAGGCCGGTCAGGACCACCGGCCACGGCCCGATCCGGTCCGAGATCGATCCCGCGGCCGGCGCGGAGAGGCCGAGCATGAGCGGGACCGACGAGAGGAGAAGGCCCGTCTCGGCGGGAGAGTGGCCGAGGACGCGCTCCAGGTAGAAGGGCAAGAGGATGAAGACGCCGCCGATCGCCGCGAAGCTCGCCCACCCCGCGAACAGGTTCACGCTGACGAGCCGGTCCCGGAAGAGCGACAGATCCAGCATCGGGTGCTCCGCCCGCCGCTCGATGGCAACGAACAGCGGCAGCGCCAGGATCGCGACGCCCAGCAGCGTGAGCGTGCGCTGATGCGCGAAGCCGTGCGTCTGCCCGAGCGTGAGGCCGAGGAGGAGCGCCAGGAGCATGACGAGGAACACCGCGCCGCCCAGGAAGTCGAACCGCTCGCCGCCTTCCGGCGGCACGTCGGGGATGTAGCGGATCGCGGTGATCGTCCCCACGATCCCGACCGGCAGGTTGACGAAGAAGATCCAGCGCCAGCCGAGCGAGTCGATCAGGAGCCCGCCCAGCGTCGGACCGAGCACGATCCCCACCGAGACCATCGCCCCGGTGACGCCCAGCGCGCGCCCCCGCTCCTCGCGCGGGAACGCCTCGGTGATGATCGCGAAGCCGAGCGCGAAGATCATCGCCGCCCCGAGCCCCTGGAAGATCCGGAAAGAGATGAGCCATGCGACGGACGGCGCGAGCCCGCAGAGGACCGAGCCCAGCGTGAACACGGCGAACCCCGAGGAATAGATCACCTTCTTCCCGACGATGTCGCCGAGGCGCCCGATGCCGAGGACCAGCGTGGCCAGCGTCAGGAGATACGCGAGCACCACCCATTGCACGACGGGAAACGTGGTGTCGAGGTCGCGGACGAGCGTGGGGAGCGCGACGTTGACGATCGAGCCGTCGATCGTGCCGAGGAAGATCCCCATGGCGATCGCCAGCATGACCCACCACTTCTGCGAATAGTCGACCTCGGGCATGGCGGCGGAAGGTAGCCCGCCCGGCGGGCGACGCCCTTGCGAGGCTCCCCCGCCCGCCGTACGCTCGATGGGTCCAGGGTAAACCGCTCACTCCGCCCAGGTGGCTCCCATGTCGCGCTTCGTTCTCGTTCGCCTGCTTCTCGCCGCCGCGATTCCCCTCCTTCTCATTCCACCCGGTCCGCTCCGCGCGCAGGAGCACGGCCAGCACGCGCATGCGGAGGGCGAGGAGGTGATCGGGTCCGTTCACTTCCCCACCTCGTGCAACGAGGCCGCTCAGGAACGGTTCGACCGCGGAGTCGCCAAGCTCCACTCTTTCTGGTTCGATAGCGCGAACGAGGAGTTCGCCGCCGCAGCGGCGGCGGATCCGGGCTGCGCGATGGCGCACTGGGGCACCGCGATGACGTTCTGGGGGAACCCGATGGCGCGGAGCGCGCCGACCGCGGAAAACGCCGCCCAGGCCGTCGCCGCCGTCGCTCGCGCCGAGGCGCTGGCGGACGCGGCGACGCCGCGCGAGCGGGCGTACATCGAGGCGGTCGCGGCTCTCTACCGGGACCACGAGTCGGTCGGCTTCCTCGACCGGATGCGCGCCCACGAGGAGGCGCTGGCGGCCGTCGTCGCGGCGAACCCCGAAGACACCGAGGCGGCCATCTTCCACGCCCGCATGATGATCGCGAACGCGGATCCCGCCGACCTGACGTTCGCGCGCCAGCAGGCGGCGGCGGAGATCCTGTTGCCGCTCTTCGAGGCGCAGCCCGAGCACCCGGGGCTCGCCCACTACATCATCCACGCCTTCGACGCGCCGCCGATCGCGGGCAGCGGGCTCGAGGCCGCGCGCCGCTACGCCGAGATCGCGCCGGCCGCGCCGCACGCGCTCCACATGCCTTCCCACATCTTCACGCGGCTCGGCTACTGGGACGAATCGATCGAGACCAACCGCCGCTCGGCGGAAGCCTCGCCCGTGCCGGACGCGGCCGTGCACGCGGTCGACTACATGGTGTACGCCTACTTGCAACAGGGTCGTGACTCCATCGCCGCTGCGGTCATACGCCGCGTCCCCGACAGCGACGATCCGTACTACGGCGGCCTCCTGGGCTTCAACGCGCTCGCGATGCCGGCCCGTTACGCGCTCGAACGCAGTGACTGGGAGGCCGCGGCCCGGTTGGCGGCCCCCGAGGATGGCGGGCCGGCGTTCGTGCGGGCCGTCCCGCGCTTCGCCCGCGCAGTCGGCGCGGCGCGTAGCGGCCGCCCCGAGATGGCGCAATCCGACATCGACGCTCTGGAAGTGCTGGAGAGCGACCTCGCCGAGTCGGGCGAGGCCGACTGGGCGGTGCGGGTCGGCGCGCAGCGCCTCGCGGCCGAAGCGTGGGTGCTGTGGGCCGGGGGCGATCGCGAGGAGGCGCTCGACACCGCGCGGCGCGCGGCCGAGCTGGAGGAGACGGTCGAGAAGCACCCGGTCACGCCGGGCCCGCTGCTCCCCGCGCGCGAGCTGTACGCCGACATGCTCCTGGAGTCGGGCGACCCCGCCGCCGCGCTGGCTGCCTACGAGGCGACGCTCGCGCGGGAGCCGCGCCGGGCGCGCGCGCTCTATGGCGCCGGCCGGGCGGCCCAGCAGGCCGGCGACCTCCAGGCCGCGGCGCGCTACGCGGGCGAGCTGCTAGAGCTCATGGACCGTGCCGACCCGACGCGGCCCGAGCCGGCCTGGGCGCGGGGCGTGGCGGGAGAGTCCGCCACGCGCTAGGGGGCGCCGGCGTCTCCCACCGGTCCCAGCGGGCTCGGCGCGCAGCCCGTCGGCTCCATCGTGAAGGCGACGCCCGCGATCTTCCAGCCGGCGTCCGTCCGGAGGAGCGTGAAGGCGTCGACCCCGCAGTGGAGGAACTCCCCGTCCCCGTGGATGTCGTACGGCGCCCACACTACCGCGAGCGGGCCGTGCAGGAGCACCGTCGGGTCCCAGATCCGCTCCACGATCCGCGACTCGCGGCCCGGCAGGCTGGCCATGTAATCGGCGGTCGACATCGAGGCCAGGAAGTACTCGGGCTCGAGTCGGATTCCGTAGTTCATGCCATCGCGGAGCATGACCGCGCCGGTGCGGGCCGAATCGGCGGCCGTCATCGCGTCGAAGAACTCCTGGACCACGGCGAGGACCGCAGTGCGATCGGCGTCCTCATCGGTCTCCTGCGCCCGGACCGGGAACGGCGCGACGGCCAGCGCGCAGACGAGCAGCGAGGCGGCCCGCGCCGCCGATGGGATCCACGGTTTCATCCTAGCCTCTCTTCTTCTTCGGCCGCGCGGCCTCGTAGATGGCGATCATCTTCTCGGGGGGAGTGCTGGCGATGATCTTGCCGATCGCGTCGAGCGGGAGGTCGTCGGCGGATCGGAAGTGGAGACACGACTTTCCCATGTCCATCTTCTTGCCGCTCTTCTTGAACGCGTCCTCCAGCGCCTTGCGCTGCTTCGGATCGCCGTACGCGCCCATCAGGTAGAGCGTGTGGAAGTTCTTCTGGGCGGCGAGAGCCGCGCATCCCAGGGGCCTCTTGTTGTACGTGTCGGGATAGCGCTCGAGCGGGATCACGTAGCAGATCGAGCCCCATGCCATCGTCTCGCGGTAGCCCTT
>JAICQP010000251.1 GCA_025937815.1 Gemmatimonadota bacterium | reverse complement strand
GGCCGCCCTTCTATCGCTGGTTCGTCGGCGGGCGGCTCAACGCCTCCTTCAACTGCATCGATCGCCATCTCGAGACGCGGGGTGACCAGGTCGCCTATCACTGGATCGGCGAGGTAGGCGATGAGCGCACGATCACCTATCGCGGCCTCCATCGTCAGGTGAACGAGTGGGCGGCGATGCTGCGCAACCTCGGGGTGCGCGAGAACGACGTCGTCACGATCCACCTGCCGATGGTGCCCGAGCTGCCGATCGCGATGCTCGCCTGTGCGCGGATCGGCGCGCCGCACTCGGTCGTCTTCGGGGGATTTTCCGCGCACGCGCTCTCGTCCCGGATCGACGACGCGAAGAGCCGCTTCCTGATCACGATGGACGGCTACTATCGGCGCGGCACGCTCCTCGACCACAAGGCGAAGGGCGATGAGGCGATCGAGCGCGCCGACACGGACGTCGAGGCGGTCGTGGTCGTCACACGGAACGACGAGCCCGCCGACTTCCTGGAGCTCGTCCCCGGTCGGGACTGGCTGGCGGCGGACCTCCTCGCGAGTCACGTGGGCGCGGACGTCGTGCCCGTCTCGCGCGAGGCCTCCGACATCCTGTTCCTCATGTATACGTCCGGCACGACCGGGATGCCGAAGGGCGTCCAGCACTCGACCGGTGGCTACCTCGCCTACGCTGCCGCCACCTCGAAGTGGGTGCTCGACATCAAGCCCGACGACGTCTACTGGTGCATGGCCGACATCGGCTGGATCACCGGGCACAGCTACATCGTCTACGGGCCGCTGGCGCTCGGCACCACCTCGATCATGTTCGAGGGCGCGCCCGACTGGCCGTCCAAGGACATCATCTGGAAGATCGCGCGCGAGAAGGGCGTCTCGATCTTCCACACCTCGCCCACAGCGATCCGCATGTTCATGAAGTGGGGTCCCGAACCGGTCGAGAAGCACGAAAACGACTTCCGGCTCATGGTCACCGTGGGCGAACCGATCCAGCCACGCGCGTGGCAGTGGTACCACGACCACGTCGGCCGCGGGAAGGCGGTAATCGTCGACACCTGGTGGCAGACCGAGACCGGCGGGCACGCGATCGTCGGGCTCCCCGCGCTCCGCGCGATGCGCCCGGGCCATGCGGGCCGGCCGCTTCCGGGGATCGACGCCCGAATCGTGGACGACGATGGGAACCAGGTGCCGCCGGGCTCGAACAAGGCCGGCAACCTCGTCCTCTGCCGTCCCTGGCCGGGGATGCTCCAGACCCTCTACCGCGCCGACGAGCGGTTCATCCAGGAATACTGGGCCCGGTTCAGCGACACCTCGTCGTCGGACTGGCGCGACTGGCGCTACCGGACCGGCGACGGCGCGTACCAGCTCGAGGGCGACTTCCGCATCATGGGGAGGCTCGACGACGTGATCAACGTCGCCGGACATCGCCTTGGCACGATGGAGCTGGAGAGCGCCTGCCAGACCGTCGAGGAGGTCGCCGAGGCCGCGGTGGCGGTCAAGCGCGACGAGGAGAAGGGCCACGTCCCCGAGGTCTACGCGATCCTCAAGGAGGGCGCCGAGCGCGAGGGCGTCGAGCGGAAGATCATCCACGCGATCGAAGAGGAGATCGGCAAGTTCGCGCGCCCGACGCGCGTCCACATCGTCGACGACTTGCCGAAGACGAGAAGCGGCAAGATCATGCGCCGACTCCTCCAGAACATCTCCAACGACGAGGAGCTCGGCGACACGACCACGCTGCGCGACCCTGCGGTGCCGGAGAGGATCCGCGAACAGGTGCGGTCCGGGTCGTGAGCGCTGGGGTGACGCGGCGGCTGTTCCTGCGTGCCGGCGCGGCCTTCTTCTCCGCTCTGCCTTTCCTCGAACTGTCGGCGCTGGCCCGCACCCGCGTCGACAGCCCCGCCGCTGATCGAGCGTCGCGTCTCATCCTCCTGGGAACGGCCGGAGGGCCCACCCCCAAGCCCAACCGCGCGGCGCCGGCCCAGGTCCTCGTGGTGGACGGGGCATCCTACGTCGTCGACTGCGGGAACGGCGTCGCTCGGCAAATGGTGCTGGCCGGGCTCGATCTCCGGTCGATCCGCAGCGTGTTCCTCACCCACCTCCACTCC
>JAICQP010000203.1 GCA_025937815.1 Gemmatimonadota bacterium | reverse complement strand
CGCATCCGCGGGGCTCATGGGGATGCTGGCCGAAGAGCTCCTCTGGTTCCCGCCGCCGGAACGTGAGTACGACCCCGACCCCGACGGCGACGGCGTGACGCGGGAGCTGTCGGTGGGAGATGTCACCGCCATGACGATCTATACCGCCGCTCAGGAAACACCTCAATCCGTCGAGAAGCTGGCGGAGCTCGGGATGGTGGCCCGTCCCGACGAGACAGTCCTGGCCGAGGTCGGAGGAGGGCGGGCGACCTTCGAAGAGATCGGCTGTGCCGCGTGCCACATGCCCGAGCTCCGGCTGGAGAACACGGTGTTCGAAGAGCCCACGCTCCGCGGCAACGGCAACTATTACAATCGCCGATTGGCAGAGAAGGATCCTGGGTACGACCCCGAGCGGCCGTTCCGTTTCGACGTGCTGGTCGACTCGCAGCCACCCCGGGTAGAAGCGCACCCCGAAGGTGGAGCGATCATCCGGATGTACGGCGATCTCAGGCGCCATCACATGGGACGGCACCTGGCGGACCCTGCCGTGCCCGAGGTCTCCATCACCGCGAGCTTCGAGCCCGCGACGGTGAATGGTGAGGTCGTCGTCATCGCTCCGACGGCCTTTCTCACCCCGGAGCTCTGGGGCGTGGGGAACACCGGGCCCTGGCTGCACGACGGCCGCGCGGGAACGTTGGAGGAAGCGATCCGGCTCCATGGTGAAGACGACCCCCCGCCGATCGGCGACCCCGGCCGCAGCGAAGCGCAGGAGGCGCGCGACGCCTTCGCCGCTCTGCCGGAGGAGAGCCGCCGGTCGCTGGTGACCTTCCTGACGAGCCTTCGAACCTTCTCGCCCGAGGACGATTGAGGGGCGTGAGGTAACGGACGGTTGGCCACCAAGGCGGTCGGGCCCGCTCCCTGGCAGCAACGAACCCGTGCCGCGCTCGTCGTCGGGTACGTCGCCGCGGTCGCCCTCGGCCTGACGACGGACACGTTACCGCGATACTTCTGGACGATGCTCCTTCCGGTCCTCCCGGTTTCCATCGTGATCATGGGATTTCCGAACTGGCGCCGGATCTGCCCGCTCGCCTTCTTCGGCGAGATCGGCCGGAAGCTCAACCGGGGAACACAGCGGCGCGTACCGAAGTGGCTCGAGCGGTGGTTCTTTCCCTTCACCTTCGGATTTCTGGTGGTCATGCTGGTGCTCCGTCTCGTCGCCACGAACGGAGACGGGGTATGGCTGGCCGGCCTGTTGATCGCGCTGGCAATGGCCGCGCTCCTGACCAACCTGATCTTCACCGGGAAGACGTGGTGCAACTTCATCTGCCCGGTAGGTCTGGTGGAGCGGATCTACACGGAGCCCAATTCCCTTCCCCCGGCTTCCAATTCCCAGTGTGTCCGATGCACGGCGTGCAAGAAGCACTGTCCCGACATCGATCAGGAGAACGCCTACTGGCAGGACGTCACGTCTCCAGGGCGACGCGTCGCGATGTACGCGTTCCCGGGTCTCGTGCTCGCGTTCTACACCTACTACTGGCTGCGCCACGGGGATTGGGAGGCGTACTTCGACGGTCGGTGGACCCGGTTGCCGGCTACGGCGGAGCTAATTGCCGGCGCCGGCTTCTTCTTCGCCCCGCAGGTTCCGGCGATCTGGGCGGCGCTGGCCACGCTGCTCGTCTTTTCAGCGGCGAGCTACGCGATCTTCCTGGGAATCGAAGCACTCGTCGGTCGCCGGGTCGTGGATGCGGAGCGCCGTCGCCACCTGACGCTCACGCTGGCGGCCTTCGCCGCCTTCAGCACCTTCTATTTCTTCGCCGGCGCGCCCTCTCTGAGGAAGCTTCCTGGCGGCACTCGCACGGTCGCCTTCGCGGCGCCGCTGATCGCCACCCTCTTCACGATCAAGCGCTCCCGTCGCACCCGAGAGCGGTACATCCAGGAGAAGGGCGCCGTCAAGCTCCTTCGCAACTGGCCCTTCGAGGATCCGCCGCCGGCCGACCCCGGCGAGGTGTACGCCTGGATCAAGGCGGGCGAGCACGCCCGCGAGCAGTATCTGACCGCGTACACCAACACGGTCCGAGAGATCATCGCCGATGGCCTCGTCGGCCGCGGCGAATTCCGCTTCCTGGACGAGATCCGCAACCAGTTGGGAATCACACCACGGGAGCACGAGAAGGTGATCGAGCGCCTTACGGAGGAGGAGCGCCGGATGTTCGAGCAAGGCGCCGCCGGCGGTGTCGAGGAGCGGGCCCAGCTCGAGGGCTACCGGACCGCCCTTGCGGAAGCCTTGCTCAGGCGCGCGTCCGCGAGCGAGCTGACCGAGCTTCAGCGCGCATTCGGTGTCAGCCCGGATGCCCACGCCGTGGTGCTCGAACAGCTGCGGGGAGAATCCGGGGCGCTGCTCGTCCGGGCGCGCGGCCAGCTGCAGCATGCGCTAGCCGTCAGCAATGACCTCGCGGCGCTTGGCCCGGCGGCGCCCGGCGCCACCGGGTTCCTCTCCTACCTCCTGCAGCGCGAGCTGGAAGCGGCCATCAGCCGGGTGCTGGAGTTCCTCGAGATCGCCGGTGATCCCGAGCGAGTGCAGGCGTTGCGACCGGGCCTTTTCGCGGCGGAGCTCGAGACCCGCACGGCGGCGTTGCGACACCTGGAGGATGCCTGCCCTGGGAGCGAGCCGCTGGTGAGCGAGCTCGCGCCTCTGCTCCTCGAGCGCTCGCCGGGAGGTTCGGAAGCGGATCCCGCGGCGCGAATGGAGGTGCTGGAGCGACTCGCGGGCGCCACGGATCCCTTCCTCCGCGCGGGGGCTGTCTGGGCCGCCGGCACCGATCGGCACGCCGACCAGGCAATCGTCGCCCGCGGGCTGGAAGACCCTCATCCCCTCGTCCGGGAAACGGCCGCGCTTTGCGGAAGCCGCACAGGTGAAGGGCGCGATGGGCCCGGAGATCGATTCTCCAGCCTGGGGACGATCGAGAAGATGCAGGTGTTGCGAGACGTCCCCCTGTTCGCCCATCTGGACCCGGAGGATCTCGAAGACCTGAGCCGGCTGACAGAGGACGAGATCGTCAGCGCGCCCCAGGTCCTCTGCGAGGAGGGGGACGTGGACGCCGACGCCGTCTACATCATCCTCGAGGGACTCGCGTCGGTCGTCCTGCGCGCGCGAACCGCAGCCGGTGAGGAGGTCGAGCGGGAAGTCGCCGTGCTTGGCCGCGGCGAGGTCGTGGGAGAGCTCTCGCTGCTCGACGGCAGCCCGCGGATGGCGACCGTGCGGCCGAAGGACGGCCCGCTTCGGGTCCTGCGCATTCCCGGAGGGATGTTCCGGAGCCGTCTCCTCCATCGACCGCGCGTCGCCCAACCCTTGCTGGTGACCCTCGCCGGTCGTCTCCGGCGCCTGTCCCAGCGCGTAGCCGATCACCAGCAGCCCGCGTAGTGGATGCGGCTAGCCAACGTGCAAACGTGAGCAGACTTGATGAATGTAGGGGTATCAGTCCACCATCTCGACGAGCGGCTGCCCCTTCTCGACGATGTACGTGGCGAGCTCAGCCCCGTTGTCGCTTCCGACGTTCCTGGCCGCGTGGATGGTT
>JAICQP010000244.1 GCA_025937815.1 Gemmatimonadota bacterium | reverse complement strand
GTCGATCGTCCGGGAGTCTACCGTACCCGGATCGGGCCCCGCCGCCAACCATTCTCTCTTCCACAGTATCCAAGGGTAGCACACCGGCACAACGACACTTTCCCGCCACGGCAGAGGCTCGATGCGCGCGCTCACGCTCTTCTTGATCCTCCTCCCCCTCGGTTTCGGCCGGGCCCCTTCCCAGACGGCGGACACGGCGCGATACCGGATCGAAGTCCCGTCCGACCTCGCCTCGCTCCACGTCACAGCGGAGATCCCGTACGCCGGGGGTCGGGTGTTCGTCGACTCGATCCAGGCCGACCATCTGGCACGCGGCTGGGCGACGTTCGTTCGCGATCTCCGCGCGACCGACAGATCCGGCCGGGAGATCGCGCTCGCTCCGGTCGATTCCACCGCCGCCTGGTCGCTGCCCGAGGGCGTCGCGGGCCCGCTCATGCTCGAGTACGAGGTCGACCTCGCGTT
Organism: Gemmatimonadota bacterium; assembly: GCA_025937815.1. Classification (GTDB taxonomy): domain Bacteria; phylum Gemmatimonadota; class Gemmatimonadetes; order JACCXV01; family JAHWKZ01; genus JAICNR01. The sequence continues at coordinate 1,953 of JAICQP010000244.1, read as the reverse complement.
CGCGCACGAGCCCTACCCGCCGGGCAACGAGCAGGCGGGCCAGGCCTTCGAAGACGCGCTCTACCTCGTTACCAAGCCGCTGTTCGTCGTCAGCGATGCGGTCGGCCCGACGGCGGTCGAGTTCTCGCTCCCCGAGGGATGGGAGGCGGCCGCGCCGTGGGAGCGCGCCGAATCGTCGGGTGGCGAATCGGCGAGCTTCCGGGTGCCTGACAACAACTCGCTCCTCCGGAACAGCCTGATCGTGGGGCGCTTCGGTGCGATCCGCTTGCAGGAAGGCGGCATCGATCTCACGCTGGCGCTCCCAGGCTCCATGCGCCAGGCCGAGCCGCTGGTCGGCGCAGCGCTCCGCGGCCCGCTCCACCGCTTCCTGGCGCTCTTCCCCGGGTCGCCACCCGGCGCCTACTTGATGACGTTCTTCTACGCCGCGGCCGAAGACGGAGAGTCCTTCCTCGACAGCTCCGCGTTCACGACGACCCAGCCGGTCATTTCCGACGGCGCGATCCTGTGGGCGAACTTTCTCGCGCACGAGCTCCTCCACTACTGGATCGGACAGCGAATCCGCGGCGAGGACTACGGGACCAGTCAGTGGGTCGGGGAGGGGTTCACGGAGTACCTCGCGAACCTCACCCTCGTTCGCGAAGGGATCGTCGACGAGCTCACGTTCCGCCGGAAGGCCGAGAAGCACGTCGGCAACTACCTCTACTATCAATGGTCGTCGGCCTTCGAGGCACCGATTTTCGAAGCCGGCCGCCGGAAGGGCTACAACCGGTTCGGGGTGTACGACGGGGGCTGGGTGATCGCGGCCTGTCTCGACGCGCGACTGCGGCAACGCTCGGACGGAGCGCGGACGTTCGAGGATCTGCTGGGCACCCTGTGGGTGGAATTCGGCCGGCCAGGCAACCCCTATCGCCACGACGAGTTCGTCGCGACGGCGAGCGCGGTGGCCGGGGAGGATCTATCCGGGTTCTTCGCCGAGCACGTCGTGGCCCGGGAGACGCTTCCGGTCGAGGAGTGTCTTCGGACCCTGGGCTATACGCTCTACGCCAAGCCCTACGCCGGGGAGGCATACCTCGCGCCAGCGGATTCGGCGGCGCTGGCCGCCTGGCTGGGAGCGAGCGGGGGCAGCGCTCCGTGAAGCGTGCGGAGCGCGGGTAGCCGGGTAGACTCTGGCCGGCCTTCTCGCTTCGGATACTATGGATCCATGCGCTCCGCCTCTCCGCCGGTCCGGGTCGGCCGCCAGGCGACGGGCCCCGGCTTCTGCGTATCCGAGGTCGTCTACGCGCCCGGATGGCGCCAGCCGCGGCACGCGCACGAGAGTGCCGGAGTCACGCTCGTCGTGGCGGGCGCCTTCCGGGAGACCGCCTGCGGACGCGAGGAGTCGGCCACCGCGCTCAGCGTGGTCGTGAAGCCGGCGGGCGTCCTCCACGCCGACGAGATCGGCGCCGAGGGTGCGCGGACGATCCTCGTCGAGATCGAGGATCCGGCGCTCCTCCCCGAGCGCCTCGGGCCCTGGCGCTGGCTGCACGCCGGTCCCGGAGTCCGCCCGCTGCTCGCGCTCGCGGCCGCTCTTCGCGCCGAGGCCCGTCCGATCGAAGACACGGTGCTGGACCTACTCGGCGAGGTCTCGGACACCGGGCGGCCCGTGCCGCGGGATCCGCCGGCCTGGGTCCGGCGCGCGCGCGAGGCGCTCGACGACGCCGACCCCTCGGCCGCCCGGGTTCGCGTCCTGGCGGAGGTGCTCGAAGTCCATCCCGTCTCGCTGGCGCGGGCATTCCGCCGTCACTTCGGATTGCCCGTTACTGCGTACCGCCGGCGAGTCCGCCTGCGGAGGGCTGCCGCGCAGCTCGCCGGGACTCGCCAGCTCACCCGCATCGCGCACGCGGCGGGCTTCGCCGACCAGGCCCACATGTGCCGCGAGGTCCGCGCCGCCACGGGCTGCACGCCCACGGAGCT
>JAICQP010000148.1 GCA_025937815.1 Gemmatimonadota bacterium | reverse complement strand
GGGGATGCCAGCGCGGTCGCCCGGCAGGTCCTCGAGGCCGCGGTGGGGTTCCGCGAATACTCCCGGCCCGAGGCGCCGCCGGCCCAGCCCGGCGAGCGGGCGCACTTCTGGTTCCGGCGCCCGATCGATCCCGCCGACAACCCCTACCTCGATCAGACCTACACCTACGGCTCCACGATGGGCGGGAATTTCCAGCAACACCAGGGTGTCGAGTTCAACAATCCCGAGGGGACGCCCGTACACGCCATAGGCGACGGCGTGGTCGCCTTCGCAGACTCCGCCGAGGCGGGCTCTAACACGGTAGCGATCCTGCACGATCGGAAGCTCGGAGACCAGCATGTCTGGTCGACCTACTATCACAACCACGACCTCACCGTGGAGGTCGGCCAGCGCGTCGCGGCGGGGGACGTCATCGCGCACGTCGGGAACACCGGACGCGCCACCAACGACCATCTGCACCTCGAGATCCACACGACTCCCGGCGAGGATGTCGCCCTGGTAGTGGACCCCGCGGTTCGCTACCCACCCCACACCCGCAACCCACAGCTCTGGATCGAGCCGCTGCCGGGAACCGGCGCCATCGCGGGCCGGGTGCTGGACGCCGACGGCAACCCGGTGGCCGGCGCGAGGGTGTACGGGGTGGTCAAGCCCGAGCCTCGCGAGACCCCGTTCTCGTTCGCCGAGACGTACGAGGATCGGGCCCACCCGGATCCCGTTTTCGAGGAGAACTTCGCGATCGGAGACGTGCCCGCGGGGGAATGGGTGCTGGGGGCCGAGATCGACGGGCAGCGGGTTTTTCGGAGCGTGCGGGTCGAGGCCGGAAAAGTGACCGAGGTCGAGCTGGGGTTGTAAGGCGCTAGCCCCGCCGTGCCGGGATCGTGAACCGGAACGCGCTGCCGCCCTCCGCAGCGGGTTCCACCCAGATCCGGCCGCCGTGCCGCTCGACGATCTTTCGGCATACCGCCAGCCCTATCCCCGTCCCGGGATACTCGCTTCCCGAGTGCAGGCGCTGGAAGATCGCGAAGACCTGGTCCGCGTACCGCGGGTCCACACCGATCCCCTGGTCCCGGACCGTGAAGATCCAGTCGCGGTCGTCGGCCTTCGCCTCGATAGCCACCCTGGGCGGCTTCTGGCTGTGGAACTTGATGGCGTTCGACAGCAGGTTCTGAAACAGCTGCACGAACTGGAATCGATCGGCGACGACGATCGGCAACCGTCCGATATCGATCTTCGCGCCGGATTCCTCGATCGCCGCGGACAAAGCCGTCATGGCCTCGCGTACCGCCTCCGAAGAGTCGACCTTTTCGAACGGCTTTCCTTCGGTGCCCACTCGCGTATAAACCAGCAGGTCGTCGATCAGGGCCTGCATGCGCCGGACGCCGCCCATCGCGAACGCGAATTGCTTGCCGGCATCCGATTCCGGACCCGAACCCAGTTGCCGCTCGAGTAGCTGGAGGTTGCTGCCCACCGTCCGGAGCGGCTCTCGCAGATCGTGCGAGGCGATGTACGTGAAGAGGGCGAGCTCCGCGTTCGACTGGGCCAGCTCCTCCATCTTCTCGGCGAGCGCTGCCTCGGCGGCTTTCCGCGACGTGATGTCGCGCAGGATCCCCGTCAGGAACGAGCCATCCTCCGTCTGCCACGAGGCCAGCGACATCTCGAGCGGGATCTGATTGCCGTCCTTCCTGCGGCCCGTAAGCTCTATGGTGCGACCAGTCAGATGTTCCCCCTGGTCTACGAACGCGTGGAACCCGCCCTGGCCCCCGTTAGTGCGGCGCTCGACCAGGATCCGATCGATCGGCAGGCCGAGCAGCTCATCGCACGAGTAACCGAAGATCCGCTCCGTGCTCGGATTGCAGTGGACGATGATTCCACGCTCGTCCACCGTGACGATCGCCTCGTTGGCGCTCTCCGCGAGCGCCCGGAATCGCTCCTCGCTCGCACGCAGGGCCTGCTCCGCCCGCTTGCGCCTCAAGACCTCGCCCAGCTGACCACCGATATTGTCCAGGAGTCGAACCATCGTCTCGTCCCGCTCTTCGGTCTTCTCGGAGAAGAACTCCAGAACGGCGATCGTCTCGTCTCCCGACCGGATCGGGAAGGCGAACGCCGACCGGATACCGAGGTGCCGAGCCATCGCGTGTCGCTTGAATCGCGGATCTTCGTGGACGTCGGAACACCATTGGACCATCCCTCCCTCGAGGGCGCCACCCAGGATGCTTTCAGAATCGCTGACCCCGGTCATGCCCATCACCGCGCGCAGGCGGGCGTGGCGCGAAGAGTCGTCCACGTGCCAGATGTCCAGCGAGCCGAGCTGGCCGAGGGCCTCGCTGGTCGGCACGTGCGCGTGGCCGTATGGCCATCCGGTGTGCTCGCAAACGAGGGCCAGTGCGGTCTGCAGCGCATCGCGCGCCGAGTCGGCCTCGTTGGCCGCCATCGCAACTTCGTGCAGTACCCGTGACGTCCGCGCCGCGCGGACGTTCTCCGTGACGTCGCGGGAGACGGCGACGATGGACTCCACCTCACCCGTTTCCGGATCCCGAACGGCGCGCGTAGTCGTTTCCATCCAAACGGCGTGACCGTCCTTGTGCAGCATGCGGCAGAGCACCGCGGGCGGATCCGTGCCGTGGAGCATGTCCCTGTGCGCTTCCACGACCTGCTCCAGGTCGTCCGGATGGAGAAACTCCCGGCCTCCCCGTCCGACCACCTCGTCCGGAGCGTAGCCGAGGATCCTCAGAGCCGCCGGTGACGCGTATGCGATAGTGCCATCGGGAGTGAACCGGATGATCATCTCGTTGACGTTCTCCGCGAGCATGCGGTAGCTCTCGCTGCTCCGCCGCAGCTCGCGCTCGACCCGTACCCTGTTGGTGACGTCCTGTCCGGTTCCCGCCATCCGGTAGGGGCGACCGGACTCGTCGATGAGAACGCGGCCGCGCGCCTGGATGTTGCGAACGGAGCCGTCCGGACGGATGAGCTCGTGCTGATACCCGAACGGCTCCCCGGTCTCGAGCGCGCGCTCCACTATGGCACTGACACGTTGTCGATCCTCCGCCGGCAACCGGGCGAGGAAGTCCTCGTACTTGAGGGGCGTGCCAGGCTCTAGGCCGTAGATCCGGAACAGCTCCGCCGACCATCGGATCTCGTCGGACCCGAGATCCCACGACCAGCTCCCGACGTGCGCGATCGCCTGCGCCTCCGCCAGCTCCGCCTCGCTCTCGCGAAGCGCTTCCTCGGACCGCTTGATGAGGTCGATGTCCCGCGTGATGGCCTGCGCGAAGCGCAGGTTGCCCTCGGCATCGAAGACCGCCGAGTCCGATGCATGGACCCAGAGGACCGAGCCGTCCTTACGGATGTAACGCTTCTGGATGTCGAAGGACGGGATCTCACCGGCGATCATCTTGTGGAACAGCTCCCGGTGTCGATCCCAGTCCCCGGGATGGGTCACCGCCTCGAGCGTGAGATCCCGGAGCTCGTCCATCGAATAGCCGAGCATCGTCTGATAGGCAGTGTTGGCGAGCAGGAAGCGCCCTTCCGGGTCCGTGCGCGCCATGCCCACGGTGGCGTCCTCGAAGATGCTGCGGAAGACGACCTCGCTCTCCCTCACTGCGGCGTGTGCACGATCTCGCTCGCTGACGTCGAAGGAGATTCCGAGGTAGCCGTCGAAGTTGCCGTCGTTGTCATAGAGCGGCTGGGCGTGGTCGGAGATCCGCCGATACTCGCCGGTGCGATGGCGGATGCGGTACTCCATTTCGAAGGGCTCCCGAGCGGCGAACGACTGCTGGAAGCGCTCGACCACCTTACCGAGGTCGTCGGGATGCACGCCGTCGGTCCAACCCGAGCCGAGCTCCTGCCGGAACGTGCGGCCGGTGAATTCGAGCCATGCCTGGTTGTGAAAGTCGCAGGAGCCGTCGGCCGCGGTGCGCCAGACAAGCGCCGGCAGCTTGTCGAGCGTGGCCAGGTAGAAGTTCTCGCTGCGACGGCTTTCTTTGCCCTTGACCATCGCGGCGAATATGTCTCGGCCGGGTGCGCGGGGCACACCATCGGCCAGGCTCGACGGCACACCGGGGAGTGCAACGAAAACGGCCCCCGCTCTCGCGGAGGCCGTGATGGTCAAGAAAAGACCGGCGGCGACCTACTCTCCCACACGGTCTCCCGTGCAGTACCATCAGCGCTGAGAGGCTTAACTGCCGTGTTCGGAATGGGAACGGGTGTGTCCCTCTCGCCAAAGCCGCCGGAATGTCAGACAGCGTCCCCCGGGTGCGGGGGATCCGCCGCGAGGGCGCGTCGCGCCCCCGGACAACTGAAGTGTCTGCCGTTCGTCTCGCCACCCGCGTGCGCGGGCATGCGATTCGCCGAACCTCTCTCAAGAAGAATTGGTCAAGCCTCACGGGCGATTAGTACCGCTCGGCTGAAGGCATTGCTGCCCTTACACCTGCGGCCTATCAACGTGGTAGTCTACCACGGCCCTTCAGGCGGCTTGCGCCGCGGGACACCTGGTCTTGGGGTGGGTTTCCCACTTAGATGCTTTCAGCGGTTATCCCGTCCACACATAGCTACCCTGCGCTGCGGCTGGCGCCACAACAGGCACACTAGCGGTGTGTCCGACCCGGTCCTCTCGTACTAAGGTCGGATCCTCTCAAGTGTCCTACGCCCGCGACGGATACAGACCGAACTGTCTCACGACGTTCTAAACCCAGCTCGCGTACCGCTTTAATGGGCGAACAGCCCAACCCTTGGGACCTTCTCCAGCCCCAGGATGCGATGAGCCGACATCGAGGTGCCAAACCTCCCCGTCGATGTGAACTCTCGGGGGAGATAAGCCTGTTATCCCTGGCGTACCTTTTATCCGATGAGCGACGGCATTTCCATCCACAACCGCCGGATCACTAAGGCCTGCTTTCGCATCTGCTCGACTTGTAGGTCTCGCAGTCAAGCTCCCTTCTGCCTTTACGCTCTACGTGCGATTACCGACCGCACTGAGGGAACCTTTGCGCGCCTCCGTTACGTTTTAGGAGGCGACCGCCCCAGTCAAACTACCCGCCTGACACTGTTCCCCGACCGGATCACGGCCGCGGGTTAGAATCCCAATTGACCAAGGGTGGTATTTCACTGTTGGCTCCACGCGGGCTAGCGCCCGCGCTTCAAAGCCTCCCACCTATGCTACACAAGATCAACTAGAACCCAATATCAGGTTGTAGTAAAGGTGCACAGGGTCTTTTTGTCCTGTCGCGGGTAATCGGTATCTTCACCGATACTCCAATTTCACCGAGTCTCTGGCCGAGACAGCGCCCAAGTCGTTACGCCATTCGTGCAGGTCGGAACTTCGTGTCATCCACCGCTTTCCGGTGGCACAGACTATTCCTTCACCCTCTGTTCGAGGGGCCGGCGTCTGATCGCGTCCATGAATTTGTCGAGTCCGCGCGTTGCCGCGCGATCTCGACAGGGATCGCGATCTCACGTCCCGAAGGACGATCAGTCGTTACGGGGTCAAATCTCGCGATGTCTCGCGAGACCGACTTCCCACGGAATCACCGGGCCTGGACAACTGGCTGACGGCTTCTCCGTTATGAGCCGGATTTAACTCAGGAATCGCTTCCAGAGTGGGCAAGTTTTGTCTTACCCGACAAGGAATTTCGCTACCTTAGGCATTGACGTTAGCTGCATGTCGCCATGCAGATCGGACCATCTCTTCACGCATGTCGAGCTGCGTGTCCGGCGTATGGCCTCTGAGGATTCCGCTCTCCACCTGCTGAAGCGTGTACTTCCGATTCTTTCCATGAGGGTTCATGGTGAAGGCGATT
>JAICQP010000064.1 GCA_025937815.1 Gemmatimonadota bacterium | reverse complement strand
TGACCGACGCCGCCGGAAACGTAGTGGCCAGCGAGTCGACGCCCATCATGATCGCGGGCTCGAGCGCGTGGATCGCGTCGAACTGGGAGGACGCGCTGGATCTCATCGTCTACGAGGCGACGGGAGACGAGATGGAGATCCTCGAGGACATCGAGGAGCCGGCCCGCCGCCTGGAGGCGTGGGCCTGCTTCTGGAAGATCCGCGACCCGGTGCCCGCGACGGCGACCAACGAGGCGCTGGTCAGCTATTTCGAGCGAATCGAGACGGCCAACCGCACGTGGAGGAGCGCGCTCCGGCCCGGCTACAAGAGCGATCGCGGCCGCGTGTACATGACGCTGGGGGCTCCGGACGAGATCATCGAGCGCCCCATGCCCGCCGGCCCCGTCCCGTTCGAGATCTGGCGCTACTATGATTACAACGTGGAGATCCGCTTCGTCGATCGAATCGGCTTCAACAACTACGAGATCGACAACCTCGGCGAGTACCAGAGCGAGTTGAGCCGGCTGGATCGCCGGAAGATGCGGTTCCTGCAGGACCGGGCTGACGAATGCCCGCTGCTCGCCCCGGCGTTCGAGTAGTGACGACTTTCGAGTAGTGACGACTGCGGAGCGCTGAGCCCAGCGGGCCGGGGGTGCAAGCGAGAAACCTGGAGCAGTTGCCCGTATGGGCGCGGGATCTGCCATGGCGATTGATCGTCGTCGTGGTGCTGGTCTCGCTCGCTTACGTGGTGTACCGGATCGTGGATCGCAAGATCCGGGGCCACGTCGCCGATCCCGAGAAACGGCATCGATATCGCAAGCGCGTGGCCTACACGGTCGCCGTCGCGATCATCCTCATCCTCTCGATCGTGTTCTTCGAGCGTCTGCGGGGAATCGGCACACTCCTGGGTTTCATCGGTGCCGGTCTCGCCATCGCGTTGCGCGAGTACCTGGCCGCGTTTCTGGCTTGGTTCTACCTCGTGGGACAGCGCAACATCACACTGGGAAGCCGCATCGAAGTGGCCGGCGTTCGCGGCGACGTGATCGACATCGGGGTGTTCAAGCTCACCCTGGTGGAGGTGCGGGGGGACGAGTCGGGCGACCAGTCGAGCGGCCGGCTGGTCACGATCCCCAATTTCAAGATCCTGACGGAGGCCGTGTTCAACTTCACGACGGCGAGCCCGTTCGTGTGGGACGAGATCGAGTTCACGGTGACGTTCGAGAGCGACTGGGAGAAGGCGCGCGAGATCCTGGAGCGAATCGGCGCCGAGATCTTCGAGCCCTACCGCGGCGAGGTCGAGAGGGGCTTCCGGAAGCTGGAGCGTGACTATGCGTTCCGCTATGGCGTCACGACGCCCATCGTCTACACCGCGATCGGCCAGAACGGAATACAACTGCGGTTGCGCTATCTGACCCACGTGCGCCGGCGGCGCGGGAACCGGGACGCCATCTGCCGCCGCGTCCTGCGCCGATTCGGGGAGGAGGCGCCGAGGATCGAGCTCGCCTATCCGACGAGCCGTACGTACCGCACCGAGCTCGACATGCAGCGCTTCGGCGAGAAGCCCTCCGCCTCGGAGCCCGAGCGGGAGCCGGAGGAGCGTACGCTCTGACAGCCCCGTGAGGGGTCAGCCGTCCTCGTCGCTGTCGTACAGCTCGTCGATCTTGGCCGCCAGGATGAAGTCGCTCTCCGACAGGTCGTCGATCGCGTGCGTCCAGATCGTGAACGTCACGCGCCGGTAGTCGATCGTGATGTTCGGATGATGCCCCTCCTCCTCGGCCAGCCGGGCCACGCGGTTCACGAAGTCCATGGCCTCCAGGAAGTCCTCGAACTCGAGCCTCCTCACGAGCTTCCTGCCAGACGTCACGTCCCACTCCGGGACCTGCTGGTGCAGCCGGAACACTTCCTCCGCCTTGAGCGGCGGGGTGTCGCCCGAGCACGCCTCGCAGTGCTTTCTCGCCAGCTCCGTCATCACGTCCTCCCCTCGTTTCGCCCCTCGATTCGCTCCGCCAGCCACTCTTCCAGGCGATCCAGACCCACTCGCACCTGCTCCATCGTATCGCGATGGCGCACCGTCACCGTCCGCTCGCTGACGGACTCGCCGTCCACCGTCACGCAGAACGGCGTTCCGGCCTCGTCCTGCCGGCGGTACCGGCGTCCGATCGAGCCTCCGTCGTCGTAGAACGCGTTCCAGCGCCTGCCCAGACCGCGGTAGATCTCCCCCGCCATCTCGGGCATGCCGTCCCGCTTGACGAGCGGGAACACGGCCAGCTTGATGGGAGCGATCCGCGGCGAAAGCTTGAGGACGGTGCGCGCGTCCTTGCCCTCCCCTTCCTCGCGGAATCCGTCGACCAGGCACATCAGCATGGTCCGGTCGACGCCGGCCGAGGTCTCGACGATGTAGGGCACGTACCGCTCCTTCGTCTCCTCGTCGAAGTAGGACAGCTTCTTTCCCGAATGCTCCTCGTGGCGCATCAGATCGAAATCCGTGCGATCGTGGACCCCCTCCAGCTCCTGCCAGCCGAACGGGAACTCGTACTGGATGTCAAACGCGGCCGCCGCGTAGTGCGCGAGCTCGTCGGGCCCGTGCTCATGGACGCGCAACTTCTCCTCGCGGATTCCGAGCTCCCGATACCAGGCGCGGCGCATTTCGAGCCAGCGCTCGAGCCATTCGCGGTCGTCGCCCGGCTTCACGAAGTACTGCATCTCCATCTGCTCGAACTCGCGTGTGCGAAAGATGAAGTTCCCGGGCGTGATCTCGTTGCGGAACGCCTTGCCGATCTGCGCGATTCCGAAGGGGATCTTCTGGCGCGAGGAGCCGAGCACGTTCTGGAAGTTGACGTAGATCCCCTGCGCCGTCTCGGGCCGCAGGTAGACGACGGCCGCTTCGTCCTCCACCGGTCCCATGAAGGTCTTGAACATCAGGTTGAACTGTCGGGCCTCGGAGAGGTCGCGGGAGCCGCAGCGCGGGCAGTGCGGCTCCTTCATCTCGGCCAGCGTGTCGGCGCGGAAGCGGTGCTTGCAGTTCCGGCAATCGACCAGCGGATCGGTGAAGCCCGCGACGTGGCCGGAGGCCTCCCAGACCCTGGGGTGCATGAGGATGGCGGCGTCGAGGCCCTCGATGTCGTCCCGCCGCACCATCGACTCCCACCAGAAGTCGCGGATCGCGCGCTTCATCTCGACGCCGAGGGGCCCGTAATCCCAGGTCGAGCCCACCCCGCCGTAGATCTCCGAGGACTGGAAGACGAATCCGCGGCGCTTGCAGAGCGATACGAGGCGGTCCATCACGTCGGCCACCGCCACGTCTCCCCAGTCGGAGGAGGCCGTGGCGGGCGCGGGGGCGGTTTGCGCGTCGTCGTTCATGGGGGCGGTGAAGCTACGGCCCGGGAGGCGGGGGCGCCTTCCCCTCGGCCGCGAGCCGGCGCCATTCCTCCATTCCCGGTTCGCCTCCCGGGATCGCCAGGAGCCGCGCGAGCAGAGCGGGGTCGTCGGGCAGGAGCCCCGCGTCCGGCAGCCGCGGCGTGAGCACGGCCCAGCCGGGATCGGCGGCGTAGGCGCGCTCGAGCCGCGGCAGGGCGTCGGCCACCCGGCCCGCAGCCGCCAGCGTGATGCCGGCCCAGTACACCATCTCGGCGCTCTCGGGCACCATCGTCGCCGCCGCGTCATAGTGCTCGACCGCGGCGTCCACCTCGTTCACCGTCATCGCCTCGTCGCCGGCGTTCATCTCCCGGTACGCGCGCGCGAGATGGAGGATGCGGCGGAGCTCCGCGAGCGGCTCGGCGTGGTCCTCGATCCTGAGGTCGAACACCCGGTCGACCCAGGGACGTCCGGTAGGCGATCCGCTGACGACCAGGAGCGCCGCCGACTGCCGGCCGCGGATGTCGCCGCCCTCGGCCTCTGCGGCCTCCAGCGCGGCCATCATCCGATCCGCGAGATCTCCCTGGGTGGACTCGAACGCGCGGGCCATCGCGGGCCAGACGGTCTCGCTCGCCATCAGGTTCGCCTGCACGCTGTAGTTCTCGCCGCTGTGATGACCCGCGGCGATGATCGCGTTCTCGCCGGTGTGCGCGGCGACGTTGCCGTCCGCGTCTATCATCGCGACCTGACGCACGTCGGGATGCGGGTCGGCCTCGAGCAGGCCGGCCAGCGCTTCCGGCGCCGTGCGGCCGGCGCGCATCAGCTCGAGCCCGAGCGGGCCGTACGACGGATCGACGAACGACTGGGTCGCGACCGCGCCAACGCCCGCCTCGGCGAAGGCGACGATCGCGCCCACACCGAACCAGTGCGACTGGACCGCGACTCCGAGCTCGCCGGTCGCGGGATCCCGTGCCACGATCGAGTACGTCGAGACCGGCCGCAGCGGCGCCTCGGCCCGGGGCGTCTGCTGCGCGAACGCGCCGGACGGCAGCGTGGCCGCCGCGAGCGCCAGGGCCAGGCCCGGCTTCACTTCGCCCCTCCCCTCTCGGCTCCGTGCGCGATCAGATACGTCACCATCTCCTGATCCTCCCTTCCGGCGGCGATGTCCAGCGGCGTGAGGCCGTTCGCCACCGCGTTGACGTCCGCTCCTCGCTCGACCAGGAGCTCCACGACGGCCGCGCGTCCACCCGCGATCGCCGCGTGGAGCGGGGTGTTCGCGATCTCGTTGTTCGAGCGCGCGGCCGTGTCCGCCCCGCGGTCGATCAGCATGGCCGCGGTCTCGCGATGGCCGAAGAACGCAGCCAGGTGGAGCGGCGTCCAGCCATCGGGGCTCAGGTCCCCGAGCCCCGCCTCGCCGCGGTCGAGGAGCACCTTCAGCTGGTCCGTCCTCCCCAGCGCTGCGGCGCTGAAGGGGTCGAGCTCGGCGCCGTGGCGTAGGAGCAGGTCGGCGACTCCGGGGTGTCCGCGGTATACGGCGGCCAGCGTCCATGGCAGGCCTTCGTCCGTTCGCGCCCGCGCCAGGTCCGGCCGTTTCTCGACGATCGCCTCGACCGCCGCGTGATCTCCCTCGCAGATCGCAAGCCAGAGATCCTCCTGCGGATCGACCTGCTCGCTCATTTCGCTTCCACCTCCCTGAGGTATCGCTCGATCCCCTCCGCCACGCCCTCGGCGATCCGCCGGCGGAACTCCGGGGTGCGGAGCGCCGCCTCCTGCTCGGGAATCATCATGAACACGGATTCGACCAGCACGGCCGGCATCTCGTTCATCCTGAGGACCGCCACGTTCTGGTGCCAGACGCCGCGATCCGAGAGCCCGGTCCGGGGCAGGAGCTCCGCCTGGATCGCCTCCGCCAGCGCGCGCGACTGCGGGTGGTAGTAGAGCACCGATGTGCCGTTGTTGAGGAGCGGGTTCACGCCGTCGGGCAGCGCGTTGTTGTGGATCGAGACGAAGAGATCGCCGCCCGCGGCGATCGCCAGGTTGGTCCGGTCGTAGAGTCCCAGCGCCGAATCGGCCGCGGCGCGGGTCATGACCACCTCCGCCCCCCGCCGCTCGAGGATCTCCGCCAGCTCGAGCGAGATCCCGAGGTTCGCCTCGCGCTCCTCGAGCCCCGTAGGCCCGACCGCCCCCGTGTCGGGATTGTGTCCCGGATCGACGATCACGCGGACGCCATGGAGCGGCGAGCGGAAGCGGCGGTCGGAGAGCGCCGGCGGCGGATGGCGGAAGCCGATGACCAGGTGGGAGCCCTCCCAGTACGCGCGGTAGCCCCACGCACTCTCCGCCGCCAGCGCGACCACGATCTCGAGGACCCCGGTCTCCGGCTGACTCCAGACGACCGACTCCAGCAGCTGGTCGTCGAAGGCGTGGTGCACGTAGTCGACGTCGGCGGCGGCGCCGAACACCCGCACCGTGTAGCGGACGGGATCGAGCTCCTGGACGATCTGGAAGGGCAGCCGGTCGGTCGTCGGGACGACGATCTCGCTCCAGCCGTTCTCGAGACGCGAGCGGACCACCGTGATGCGGCTCCCGGGGCGCGCGGCGGAGGTGGGGAACGTCTCGGCGAGCGGAGCCCAGGCGCGTGTGCCGGGACCCAGAGCAAGCTCCCGCCAGTCCCCGCTCCTGCGTCCGGTCGCGGCGCGCGTGCCGTTCGGCAGGAAGAGGTAGTAGCCCATGCCGGGGCCGTGCCGCGCGATCACCCGATGGTCCGTCCCGCCGGTGCCCGCCGTGTCGTCGTCGAGCGCCGCGGTGCGTATGACGGTTGGATCGAGGAACGAGAACGCGGCGACCGAGGCCGTGCGGGTCTCTCCGCCGGCTCGCGTGAATTCCAGCCGCAGCGAGTCGCCCTCGGCGCCCGAGTACGTGAGGTAGAGGTCTCCCGCGAACCGCTTCCAGGGACCGCCGGTGGCGGGCGGCGGCTCCGCGGTCCAGTGCGTCTCCGGCAGCTCCCCGAAATCGAACACCAGGCGCCCGGCGTTGGAGACGTCGGGAAGCTCGGGCAGGAGCCGCACCGACGCGTCCCCCAGCCGCGCGCGGATCTCCATGTCGGGCGCCGCGACCACCGACACCTGGACGGTGTCGCCCGCGTAGAGCTCGAGCGCGCCGCGCGGCTGGATCGTCTCGGGCCGGTAGCCCAGCGTGTCGCCGGTCGGCGGCTCGAGCAGAGAGCGCGGCACCCAGACCGTCCGCCGCGTCGCGGCCCGGCGGCCACCGCTGACGGCCACCACCTCGAACGTGAACGAGTCGGGGGCGAGCGGGACGAACGCGATCCAGCCGCCGCCCGCGTGGACCGGGACGGGCGCGCCGTTCACGGTCAGCGCGACGTCCTCCCCGGCTTCGTCCACGCGTCCGAAGACGAAGGTGGAGTCCGTCGCCGTGATCGCCGCGCCCGCGGGCGGGTACTGGACCGTGACCGCGAGCTCGCCCTGCGCCCGCGAAGCGCGGGGCAGCGCGGCCAGCAGGGCCAGGGCGGCGAACGCCGCCCAGGCGGCCGGCGCGCGCGTCCGCGATCCACGTCCGGTGGCGGGCATGCGCCAAGGTAGTGCCGAACCCGGCGCGCCGGGCACCCCATCGGGGAGCGATGCAACCCGGCGGCGGCCGCGCGGGTTTGGCGGCAGATGGGTCCCGGGCTCACGTACGGCGGTGCGCGAGCGGGCGTGGGCCGGCTGTTGCCGGTGGTCCTGCCTCTCCTTGTAGCCACGTCCCTCGCGCCTCCCGCCTCCTCTCCGATCGCGATCGTCGACGTGCGGATCCTCCCGATGGACGGCTCCGGTCCGCGGAACCACCAGGCGGTGGTGATCGAAGGCGAGCGGATCGCGTGGGTCGGCCCGGCGGCCTCGCTCGACCCGCCGCCCGGGGCCGTCGTGGTCGAGGGCCGCGGCCGCACGCTCATGCCCGGGCTCGTCGACATGCACGTCCACCTCGACCGCGACGACCTGCCCGCGTACCTCGCGCACGGCGTGACCACCGTCCGCAACATGTGGGGCTTCCCCGACGTCTGGGCCATGCGGCGGGAGGTCGAGGAGGGATCGCTCGTCGGACCCACGATCTACACCGTAAGCCCGGGCCTCGACGGAACGCCGCCCAAGTGGCCGCTCACGCAGATCGTCATGGACCCCGCCAAGGCCGACAGCGTCGTGGGCGCCCAATGGGACGCGGGGTATCGGACGCTCAAGCTCTACCAGGACCTGCGCCCCGCAGCGTACGACTCGATCGTGTCCGCCGCGCGCCGGCGCGGAATGGACTTCGTCGGCCACGTGCCCCACCGGGTGGGGTTGTCGCACGCCCTCGCGACCGGCCAGCGCTCGCTCGAGCACCTGTCCGGCTTCGCGGAGGAGCTCTCCGAGACGGGAGGCCGGGGACCCGGCGGCTGGGTGCGGATCCGCCCCGACGGTATCCCCGCGCTCGCCACAGAAGCGCGCGACGCGGGCGCCTGGGTCTGCCCGACGCTCGCGATCTTCTCGCGGATGGCGCGCAACCTGCCTCCCGCCGAGCGCGAGGCCTCGCGGTCCAACCGCCGGCAGGTCGTCCGCGCACTTCACGCGGAAGGCGTCGGGCTTCTGATCGGATCGGATGCGGGGATCGACGTCGTCGATCCGGGAGCGTCCCTGATCGACGAGATCGAGGAGTTCGCGGCCGCGGGCATCCCCCGGAGCGACGCGCTCCGGATGGCGACCGCCGGCGCGGCCGCCTTTCTCGGGGCGGAGGGGGAGTTCGGCGCGGTGGCTGTCGGGGCCCGGGCGGACCTGCTCCTTCTCGACGGCGATCCCGCCGAGGACCTGTCCGCGCTGCTCTCGCCGGCCGGCGTCATGGCGCGCGGCCGCTGGTTCCTCGAGCCGTCGCCCCGGAGCGAGACCGGCCCCCGCGAGGAGCTCAGCCCCCCAGGAGCCGTGCCACCCGCTCGCGCGTCAGCTGGCGCAGCAGCGCCCAGCCGGTGACAATGGCCACCGCGGTGAATGCGAGGCCTCCCGCCCACTCCAGGAGGAGCAGCTTGCCAGTCCCCAGCATCGCGGCGTAGATGAACACCGTGCCGAGGAGCCAGAGCCACAACCCGCGCTGAAGCCCGGCCGAGCGCGCGCCCGGGAGCTCCCCGGCCGCTTCCCGCACCGGACCCCACCAGCCCGGGGGGCGCACCCGCCGGTAGAACTCCGTCAGCCGGTCCATGGCCGCCGGCGGCGTCGCGTACGTCACCGCGATCCAGACCGCCGTCGAGCCCAGGATGTTGAGGAACACCCGGGCCGCGAAGGGGAAGGCGGGTCCTCCCCAGTCCGGCGAGAACTGGAGCGCGGCCCCGAGCAGCGAGCTCGCCACCATCGCCGAGATCTCGCTCCAGGCATTCACCCGCCACCAGAACCAGCGCGCGATGTACACGAGGCCGATGCCCGCCCCGAGCGTGAGGAGCAGCAGGAACAGTCCGGAGATCGACGTCGCGTAGAAGCTGATGCCCACGCCGATGGCGAGCGCGAGGAGCGACGCGACGCGCCCGGCCAGCACGTAGTGGCGGTCTTCGCGATCGCGCACGATGAACGGCCGATACAGGTCGTTGACGAGATACGCCGCCGAAAGGTTGATGTACGACGTCAGGGTCGACATGAACGCCGCCAGGAACGCCGCCAGCATCAGCCCCAGCAGCCCGACCGGCAGGAGGTCCACCATCGCGCGCGGGTAGGCGAGCTCGGGATCGTCCATGGCCGGATAGAGGAGCAGGCTCGCCAGCGCCACCAGGATCCACGGCCAGGGCCGCAGCGCGTAGTTGGCCACCTGGAACCACAGCGTCGCGAGTACCGATTCCCGCTCGTCGCGCGAGGCCGCCATGCGCTGGATGACCACCGCGCCGCCGTCGGCGTTCTTGTTCGCCCACCACTGGAGCGTGATCAGGACCAGGAAGGTCGCCACGGGGGTGGCCGACCACGCCAGCAGGTCGCCCCACCACGTTCCCGCCGAGGCCCCCCCGCCACCCTCGAGCCGCGGCAGGAACTCCAGCGCCGCCGCGTTTCCGCTCGCTCGTATTCCCTCCAGCATCGCGGAGATGCCACCCACGGCCTCGACCGCGAAGACCGCCAGGACGGTAGCGCCCAGCATCGCCAGAGCGAATTGGACCAGGTCGGTCACCACCACGCCCCATAGCCCGGACAGCATCGAGTACGCGAGCGTTATGCCGCTCGCGAACAGCGTGGCCTCGAGCGTCCCCACGTCGAAGACGGTTTCGAAGACCTTGACCATGCCGAGGATCACCCAGGCCATGGTCAGGCAGTTGGCGTACAGGGTCATGTACACGGCGCGGACTCCGCGAAGCGCCGCCGCCGGCCGTCCGGAGTAGCGCAGCTGCGCGAGCTCGACGTCGGTCATGACTTCCGTGCGGCGCCAGAGCTGCGCGAACACGAACGCGGAAAACACGCCGCCGATCGCGAAGCACCACCAGATCCAGTTGCCCTGGACGCCCTGCGTGCGGACGAAGCCCGTGACGAGCAGCGGCGTGTCCACCGAGAACGAGGTGGCCACCATCGACGTCCCCGCCAGCCACCAGGGCAAATCCCGGCCCGACACGAAGAACTCCGCGGTCGACGAGCCGGCGCGCTTCACGAACCACAGTCCCACGCCGAGCGAGAAGGCGAAATACACCGCGAGCACGAGCCAGTCGAGCCAGTGAAGCTGCGAGAAGAAGGAGGAGAGGGCGGTCATTCGCGGGGCAACATAGCGGCTGGCGTGCCGACGGGAAATCGAGCGCTCGCCGCCTGCGGTTGATTGGAGAACCTGCGTTGCATAGTGTCGGCCCTGGTCCACCTCTTGCAGAGCTCTCGAGCCACCCGATGACGACCATACAGACGCGCCTCATCGTCCTGCTGTCCGACGGCACCCGCCTCAAGGGGTTCGCGCGCGACTTCAATCCCGCGCGCCCGAACTTCCACCTCATGCTGGCCGGTCCCCAGGGCGAGACCGGGGAAGGGCGTGAGATCGCGATGTCGGACGTCGACGCGGTGTTCTTCGTCCGGGATTTCGCGTTCCACAGAGAGAAGCGCTATGAGCCCGAGGGCGACCTGACGTCGATGACGGCCCCACCCACTGCCGGGGCGCGGGCCATCGAGGTGACGACGAAATGGGGCGAGATTCTGCGCGGCCTCACGTACGGCTACCAGCCTCAGCGGCCGGGGTTCTTCCTCTTTCCGACCGAACCGCTGGAGCGCGCGCTCAACCTCGAGCGCGCCTACCTCACCCGCCAGGCCCTGTCCCGGGTCGATTTCCTGCCCTCCTCGGGGCCGGCTCGCGGAGCCTGACGGCCGTCTCCCTGCGCGCCCGGACGGGCTATATTCGGCAGGAGCTTCTTTTCGCCGTGGGATGGACGGGCTCTTTCAGCGGAGCATCGATGGATAGCCGGGTCGTGGTCCTGCTCGCCGACGGTACGCGCATCAAGGGGTTCTCGCGGATCTTCAACCCCATCGACGTGACGTTCCACCTCAAGCTGGCGGGCCCGGACGGCGAGACCGGCGAGAAGCTGGAGATCCGGCTCAGCGAGACGCTGGCGGTGTTCTTCGTGCGCGACCTGGCGTTCGGCCGCGAGCGACGATACGAGCCGGAGGACGATCTGTCGCCCATGCCCCGCCCTCCGTCGGTCGGCGGCCGCGCGGCGCGGGTCTCGACGGTGTGGGGCGAGAAGCTGGTCGGTCTCACTTACGACTACCGCTCAGAGGATCCTGGCTTCTTCCTCTTCCCCACCGATCCGCTGAACCGGACGCTCAACCTCGAGCGCGCGTATCTGACGCGGCAGGCCGTCGAGGAAATGGAGTTCACCGAGCCGGAGTCGTAATGCGTCGCGTCACGCGACGCGGGCGGATCCTACCTCGAGAGCACCAGGCGCTGGCCCACCCGGATCACGTCCCGATCGTCGAGATCGTTGAGCGCGATCAGCTCGCCCACCGACAGGCCGTACCGCGCGGCGATCGAGGTCAGGGTGTCTCCCCGCTGCACCGTATGGACCCTGGCGGCGGGGGCCGTCTCGGACGGCGACCGCGCCGAGCGCGTGTCCCGGCTGGCCCCCGCGGAGGTCAGCTGGAGCGGCGCCTCCCGGCCGTATCCCGGCGGCACCCGCAGCCGGAAGCCTGAGGGAACGGCGCGGCGGCCAGACCACACGTCGTCGGTCAGGGAGGGGTTCAGCCGCCAGAGGCGTTCGGCGTCGACCTGCACTGCGCTCGCCACGTCGCGCAGGGGCATCGCGACCGGCATACGGACGACGTCGAACTCGAGAGTGCGGAAGGGATCGTGCATGCCGAAATACTGCTCGGCGTGCTCCGCCACGTAGAGCGCGGCCAGAAATTCGGCGTAGAAATTCTTGCTCGCGAAGCCGAACGCGGGTCCGTCGTACAGGCGCCGGATCGTCATGTAGTCGTTGGTGCCGACCTGCTGGACGGCGCGCCGCATCCCGTAGTAGCCGTGATTGTATGCGGTCAGCGCCAGCGGCCACGAGCCCAGGCCCTGGTAGTTGTGCTTGAGGAGCCGCGCGGCGCCGCGCGCGGCGATGATCGGATCCAGCCGCTCGTCGATGGTCGCGTCCACGCGCATGTACAGGCGGCCCGTCCCCGGCATGAACTGCCACACGCCCGCGGCCCCCACTTTGGATCGCGCCTCGATGTTGAACGTCGACTCGACCATGGGTAGCCAGGCGATTTCCTCCGGCACGCCCTCTTCGCGGAAGATCTCCAGGATGTGCTCGCGGAACTGACCCGCGTGGATCAGCCCGCGCTGGAACTTCTCCCTCAGGCCGCGCTGGACGCGGATGCGGTCCGCGGCCTGGCGCCAGCGGGCGGGATTCCCGAGCTCCCCGAAGGCGTCGTACACCTCGCGGTACTCGCCGCTAAGCGTTCGCGGATCGGGGTTCCGGGTGGCGAGGTCGAGCAGGATCCGGCGATAGCGGTCGATGATCGCCTCCTGCGCGGCCTCGTTGGCCCGGTAGCCGGCGGGAGTCTCCGACTTCTTCTGATCGATCGTCAGGTACACGATGCCCAGGTCGTCCCGGTCGTGGAACGTGACCTGGTCTTCGCTCCACTCCCCATAGACCCGTTTCCAGAACTCCACGGCCCGTTCGAGGCCCACCGGCACGGCGAACGTGTCGTCGCCGGAGGATTGGGCGCTCGCCGCCCGCGGCGGAAGGACAGCGGACAGGGCTAGGACGACCCACACGAGGAGGGCGAGCGACGAAGAAGGAAATCGGACAATGGGAATCCGCTGCATGCCGTTCATACTCTCGCGTGAGGGAGAAGGTTCAAGGGTTCGCGTTCAGGCGCACCGGGAGTCGTCCGAGGGAGGGAAGCGAGCCGCGCAGGAAATCGATCGCCGCTCGCTGGCTGGCGGGCGCCTCTCCATGCGTCCAGACGACGCGTGACGGTGCCTCGAGCTCGTTCAGGATACGCGGGTTCGAGAACACGATCAAGACCGCCTCGCTCGCATCGGCGGTCGCGACCCGCACGGCCTCGCGTGCCGCCGCCGACAGTCCCGCCCGGCCCTTCCAGGCGCGGACGGGGCTGAAGACCGCGCACGCCACCCACGCACGGGCGCACTTCTCGCGGACCGTGGCGATCGCCGCCAGGACGGCGTCGGAGCCGGCGGTCGTGTCCACCACGAGGAGCTCCTTCGCCGCCGCGGGCGCGAGCTCCTCCTGGAGCACGATCTCGTCGCGACCGATCCCTCCGTCGAGGACCACGACCCACTGCGCGCGGTCGGGCCACGCGGGGCCGGGTGGCGGAGCGGGCGGGTCGGCGACCACCGCGGCGCCGGCGACGGCCTCCGCGAGCGGCGCGGCCGATGTGGCGATGGCGACGGGCCCGTCGCCCACGGCGCCGGAACGCGCGCTCGCTCCCGCGCTCGCGGCGCCGCCGATCGCCCAGCGCTTCAGCGCGAGCAGGCGTTCCGCCGCCCTCTCGCAGGTGGAGCGCAATCCGGAGTCCGCCTCCAGTGCCGCGGACAGCTCGGCGTGCACGCGCTCGGGGTCGGGCGGATAGAGGAGCCAGTCGATTCCGGCCTCGAGCGCGCGCCGGGCGAGGGCCGCGGGGCTCTCCCCCGCCACCGCTCCCATCATCAGGGCGTCGCTGCACAGCAGCCCCTCGAATCCCCACTCCTGGCGCAGGAGCCCGGTCGCGAGCGCCGGCGAGAACGTGGCCGGCCGATCGCGAGCGCCATCCGGCTCGAGCGCAGGGAACGCGACGTGCGCGCTCATCGCGAGCCGCGCGCCGGCCGCGATGCCGGCCCGGAACGGGATCCAGTCGGACGCCTCCAACACCTCGCGCGACGCCTCGACGACGGGGAGCGCCTCGTGGCTGTCGACCGTCGTTCGTCCGTGCCCCGGAAAGTGTTTGACGGTGGCGGCCACCCCCGCGGCCTGCAGGCCCTCGACCGTGGCCGCGACGATCGCCGCCGCGAGCTCCGGATCGTCGCTCGCCGCGCGGTCGGCGACGATCGGGTTCGCGGGCTCGAGCGCTAGGTCGGCGACCGGCATGAAGTCGACGTGGAAGCCGGCCGCGGCGAGCTCGCGCCCGATTTCCCGCCACGCCGCCCGGGCGAGGGCGGGATCGCCCGCCGCGCCGAACGCCATGTAGGACGGGAAGCGCGTGCCCGCGCGCGGAAACTGCTGGCCGAGCCCGCGCTCGAAGTCCCCGGTCACGAGCGGCGGGATCGGGGAGCGCTCCCGCGCCTCGGCGAGGAGGTCGCCGGTGGCCGCGAGGTCGCCGCCGAACACGATCACCCCGCCCCAGGCGTGGCGATCGAGCGAGGCGAGGAACGCCTCGCGCACAGCCGGGTCCCCGTGGTAGTCGCGGAGGGCGATGCAGACGAGCTGCCCGGCCATCTCCGCCGCCGACAGGCGGTCCGCGGTCGGGAACGCGAGCGTCACGCGCCGTCCAGGGGTGGCGGCAAGGCGAGCTTGCCGAGCCGCGCGGGGTGGCGGGCGCCTGTCGCGCCCGGCACCGCCACCGTGCCCCCGAGGGCGCTCTCGTACGCCAGGATCGCGAAGGCGACGGCTTCCTTGTGGTCGCCGTCCAGCCCGGCCTCGTCGACCGGCAGGACCGCGCGCGGCGCGAGGCGGCGGGCGAGGCCCTCCATGAGCGCCCGGTTCCGCCGGCCGCCGCCCGATACGAGGACGCGCGCTCCTTCGGGAACGGGCGGCGCGCCCGCATGCCCCTCGAGCGCCCGGGCGACCGACTCGACCGTCACCGCGGCCGCCGTCGCGAGCCGGCCGCGGGCCTGTGCGTCGCTCAGTCCCTCCAGGGGACCGAACCGCTCCTCCGTCCAGGCACGGCCGAAATGCTCCCTTCCCGTCGACTTGGGCGCCGGGAGAGCGAAGTAGGGGTCGGCGAGCGCGGCGGCGAGCCGCGCGTCATCGACCTCGCCCGCAGCCGCCGCTTCTCCCCCTTCGTCGTGCGCTCGGCCGAGGAGTCGCGCGGCCAGATGGTCGAGCGCCATGTTGCCCGGCCCGGTGTCGAAGGCCACCACATCCGATATCGCCGCCGCCGGCGGCAGGAGCGTGACGTTCGCGATGCCACCCAGGTTGAGGCACACGGTCCAGCGGTTGGCGAGCGTGAAGAGAACCCAGTCGACATAGGGGACGAGCGGCGCGCCCTCGCCACCGGCGGCGACATCGGCGGGACGGAAGTCGTGCCAGACGGGAAGCCCCGTCCGCTCGGCGATCTCGGCCGCCTCGCCGATCTGCAGCGTGCAGCCGACGCCGCCCCGCGCCCCCCGCGGATCGTGCCAGATCGTCTGGCCGTGGCTTCCGACGAGCGCGACGTCGGCGCGCACCAGTCCGGCCGCTTCGATCGCTGCCCGCGCCGCCTCGGCGAATGCCGCGCCCACCAGGACGGACAGCCTCGCCACGCCTGGCGCGTCGAGGTCTTCCGGACGCCGGAGCTCCGCGGCCACGGAATCGGGATATGCCCACGCGGCGGTGCCCAGCACGTCGCAGCGCAGGGAGCTTCCGCGCCCGGTCAGCCGACAGCACGCGGCGTCGACGCCGTCCGCGCTCGTGCCCGACATGAGCCCCAGGACGACCGC
This sequence comes from Gemmatimonadota bacterium, assembly GCA_025937815.1. Classification (GTDB taxonomy): domain Bacteria; phylum Gemmatimonadota; class Gemmatimonadetes; order JACCXV01; family JAHWKZ01; genus JAICNR01. The sequence goes on along the minus strand of JAICQP010000064.1, from coordinate 29 downwards.
GCCCTTCGTCATGCGGAGCGACGCGGCGA
>JAICQP010000196.1 GCA_025937815.1 Gemmatimonadota bacterium | reverse complement strand
GTGCTGTACGTGCGGCTCGGCCTCGCGCTGGCGCTGGCCGTCGGCATCCTGTTCTGGCCGCATGCGCAATATTCGATTGCCTGCGGCGTAAACCTGTTCCTGTATCTTGGGGCATCGGTACTGATTACGGGGCGGGGATGTGGAGCGCGATCTGGTCGTGGCGGCATCGAGCGGCCGGCGCGCACATCCTCTCGTTGGCGATCATGATGTGGGGGCTGGTGGTCGGCGCCTCTGAGCTGCTGCCCCGGGTCGGCTACGCCAACACTCCGGGAGACGTGCCACCGACGTGGCTCTGCGATTGACAGCTCGGCAATGCCGCAGCGGTGCTGGATCGAACGGCGTGCCTGGCAAACCGCCGGTCCCGTCGGCTCGCGAATGCTCGTAGACCTGAATCCCATTTCTTTTCCTAACAGATGAAAACCTTCAAGAACTTCATAGCAGGAAAGTGGGTCGCGCCGGCGACCGGGCAGTACTTCGAGAACCGGAACCCCGCGGATACCACCGATGTCATCGGGCGTTTTCCGCTCTCGGGGCCCGAGGATGTGGATCGTGCGGTGGCGTCGGCGCAGGATGGGTTCGAGCGCTGGAAGCGGACGCCGGCGCCCGCGCGCGGAGATGTGCTGCGCCGCGTCGGCGACCTGCTGACCGAGCGCAAGGAAGAGATCGCGGACCTGATGACCCGCGAGATGGGCAAGCCGCTGGCGGAGACGCGCGGGGACGTCCAGGAGGGGATCGACACCGCATACTACGCCGCGGTCGAGGGGCGTCGCCTGTTCGGGCACACGGTGCCTAGCGAGCTTCGCGCCAAGTGGGCGATGAGCTACCGACGGCCGATCGGGGTCGCGGGCCTCATCACGCCGTTCAATTTCCCCCTCGCGATCCCGACGTGGAAGGCGTTCCCGGCGCTCGTCTGCGGGAACGCGGTCATCTTCAAGCCGGCCGAAGATGTGCCGCACACCGGCACCGCGTTCGTCGAGATTCTGCTCGAGGCGGGCCTTCCGCCTGACGTGATCCAGCTCGTGCATGGCGCGGGCGAGGTCGCCGGCAAGGCGATCGTCGAGCATCCCGGTGTGGCGCTCATCTCGTTCACGGGGTCCACGGAAACGGGACGCATCGTGGGCGAAACCTGCGGGCGGATGCACAAGCGCCTATCGCTGGAAATGGGGGGCAAGAACGCGCAGATCGTGCTCGACGATGCCAACCTCGACCTCGCCCTCGAGGGGGTGCTGTGGGGTGCATTCGGTACCACGGGGCAGCGCTGCACCGCCACCAGCCGGCTCATTCTACAGTCCGGGATCCATGACGAGTTGCTGAGTCGACTGCTCGACCGCACGCGCGAGCTCAAGCTGGGCGACGGACGGAAGGAAGCCACCGAGGTGGGCCCGCTCATCAATGAGGCAGCACGCGAGAAGGTGGAGCGCTACGTCGAGATCGGAGTGGCAGAGGGCGCGGACCTGCTGTGCGGGGGCCGCCGCCCCGAGAACGGCAAGCTCGCCGATGGGTATTACTACGAGCCGACGATCTTCGCGCGCGTCGAGGCCGGGAGCCGGTTGGAGCAGGAGGAGATCTTCGGCCCGGTTCTTTCAGTCATTCGCGTGGAGACTCCGGACGAGGCGTTCCGGATCAACAATGACGTGAAATACGGTCTGTCGTCATCCCTCTACACGCGGGATGTGGAGGTCGCCTTCCGCGCGCTGTCGGATCTGGACAACGGGATCACGTACATCAACGCGCCAACGATCGGCGCCGAGGCGCACCTCCCCTTCGGCGGCGTGAAGGCGACTGGCAACGGGCATCGTGAGGGCGGCTGGGAGGTATACGAGTTCTTCTCGGAGACGAAGGTGGGCTATGTGGATTTCTCCGGCCGATTGCAGCGTGCACAGATCGATAATTATCCGACCTGACGGCCGGGTGCATGCACATCGCGCTGGGCATGCGTCGCGCATCACAGGTCAGGATTCGCGACGCAGTGGCCTTGCCGCCCCTTGCGACCGCTCCTTAGACTTCACCTCGAGCGTTCTGCTTGCCGGGCGTGTTTGCCGGATCGTATCATACATCTCGCCCGCCTCGATTGCGCATGAGCGATAGTTCCGCATCCAGCGCCACCTATCATCAGATCTCGCCTGAGCAACGCAAGGCGATCCTGCGCCGCGTGAATCGCCCGCGGTCGGGATGGCGTGCGCTCTGGGATTGGCTCAAACTGTTCCAGATCGCCGTCTTTTTGTTTCTCATCATCAAGACGTTCATCGTCGAGGCGTTCAAGATTCCGACGGGCAGCATGGAGAACACGCTTCTCGTCGGAGATTTCCTGCTCGTGAACAAGGCGGTGTACGGCGCGCAGGTGCCGTTCACCGACATTCGCCTGCCGGCGTTTCGTTCGCCGGGGCGCGGTGACGTGATCGTGTTCGAGTTCCCCGATCGCAGCATGATCCAATCGGAGGACGAGAAGAATTACGTCAAGCGTGTGGTCGGGGTGCCGGGCGACACACTCGAAATGCGGGATGGACGCGTGTGGCTCAACGGCACTGCTCTGGCCGAAGAGTATGTGATCCACTCGAGTCCTGGCGGCGACGCCGTAGCGGAAGATTTCGGATGGCAGCGCAACTTTCTGGTGCGCCGCGCGGAGGCGCATAGCGGCTATCATCCGTCGCGTAACACGTGGGGCCCGCTGATCGTCCCTGAGGGGAACTACTTCGTGCTTGGCGACAACCGCGACAACTCGTACGACAGCCGTTATTGGGGCTTCGTACCGGACTCCGTGGTGAAGGGCCAGCCCCTGGTGGTCTACTACAGCTTCGAGCGCGACAGACTGCGTCGCGCACCCTGGTTGACGAACATTCGTTGGTCTCGACTCGGTGAACGCATTCGCTGACGAGGGCCCCCAGGCACAGGTCCCCGATCGCGCTTCGTCGCGCGATCCGTCGTCGTCGTCCTCAGGAGCCGCCGTGCCCCTCCCTGCGTCCCCGCTCCGTACCCGTCGGAAGATGTCCTCCGAAGACGGATCACTCGATCAGTATCTTCGGGACATCAGCGCCTATCCACTGATCGATCGTGACGAGGAGGTCCGGCTCGCGCAGGGCATCCGGGCCGAAGACCCCGGCGCGCTCGACAAGCTGGTGCGCAGCAACCTTCGGTTCGTGGTGTCGGTGGCGAAGAAGTACCAGAACCAGGGCGTCGCACTCTCGGATCTGATCAACGAGGGCAACCTCGGCCTGATCCGCGCCGCGCACAAGTTCGACGAGACGAAGGGAATCAAGTTCATCTCGTACGCGGTCTGGTGGATTCGTCAGGCGATTCTCCAGGCGCTGGCCGAGCAGTCGCGGATCGTCCGCGTGCCGCTCAACCGTGCGGGCACGCTGCACCGCATCGGCAAGCGCGCCAGCGCGCTGCTCCAGGAGCTCGGCCGCGAGCCGACCAACGAGGAGATCGCCGAGGAGATGGATCTGACGGAGGAAGAGGTCGCAAAGACGATGTCGATCTCGCAGACCCACCTCTCCCTCGACGCCCCGCTCGCCCCGGGTGAGGACAACAAGCTGCTCGACTACCTGCCGGATACGTACAACCCGGCGCCTGACGAGCAGACGTTCGAGAAGGCGCTCACCGAGTCGATCATCGAGGCGCTGTCGACGCTCAAGGAGCGTGAATCGAAGATCCTGCGGCTCTACTTCGGGCTGGACGGCCAGGAGCCGATGACCCTCGAGGAGATCGGCGCGCTGCTGGGCATCACGCGCGAGCGCGTGCGCCAGATCAAGGAAAAGGCGCTGTCGCGGCTGCGGCACGTCTCGCGGGCGCGGTCGTTGGAATCCTATCTGGGGTAGAGGTGCCAGGGCCCGCTGTTCCCTGTTAGTTCCCTCGTCCCTTTCGTGGCGGACCGAGGGGACGTCGGGGAAGGGACTAGGGGCCAGGGGCGAGGATCAGGGGTCAGGGAAATTCGGAGTCGGGGGGGGGCGGACAGCCCCGGCCCCCGGTTTTTTGGGTGGAGTGATATTGCGGAAGAGCTGGGATACCCGGACAGCGCGGCGCCGCGGCCGGGGACCCCCCCCCCCAAAGAGGCCCCC
>JAICQP010000085.1 GCA_025937815.1 Gemmatimonadota bacterium | reverse complement strand
GCCGACATCAAGAAGACCGGCTGGCACGACAAGGTGCCGTCGGGGTTCGTGCTGACCGGCGGCGCGGCCGCCCTGCCGGGCACCGTGGAGCTGGCGGAAGAGATCCTCGCCGTGCCGGTCCGGATCGGCCGCCCGCTGGGAGTAACGGGGCTCGCCGACTCGGTCGACGAGCCGCGTTTCGCGACCGGCGTGGGGCTCGTGATCTACGGGCGGGACGCGGGGCGCGAAGAGAATCGCTTCACGGGGGGCGACGACGACGCGTTGTGGACGCGGGTGTTGGAGAGGATGAAAGAATGGCTCCACGACTTCTTTTGAGACGGGCCGCTGAGGATGGCCGATTTCTGCGTTGCGCTCCTCGTTCTTCCTGCGGCGTGGGATTCGCCACGCCTCGGAAGAGCCTCGTCGCGCGCCTTGAACTCGGCGCATCCTGAGCGATCTCCTGAGCGGGGAGCAGCCTGTGAGCGAAAGTATTGAGAAAATCAGGAAACCGATGAGTATTCCAGCATCCTCGATCCTTGACCGGGACCGGAGACATGCGAAAACCCAAAACCAGACGCTCAGGAGGAGCCATGTTGTTCCAACTGGCTGACGCGGAAGAGCAGTTCGCGAGGATGAAGGTCGTTGGCATAGGCGGGGCCGGAGGCAACGCGGTGAACCGCATGATCCAGGAGCGCCTGGTGGGCGTCGAGTTCATTTCCGTCAATACGGACGTGCAGGCGCTTTCGAGCTCCGAGGCGCACCGCAAGATCCAGATCGGCCGGACGCTGACCCGGGGCCTCGGTTCGGGCTCCAAGCCCGACGTCGGCCGCGAAGCCGTGGTCGAGAACCGGGACGACGTCGCCGAGGCGCTTCAGGGCGCGGACATGGTGTTCGTCACCTGCGGCATGGGCGGCGGCACGGGCACGGGCGCCGCTCCCGTCGTGGCCGAGATCGCCCGCGAGGCGGGGGCGCTGACGGTTGGAATCGTCTCCAAGCCGTTCACGTTCGAGGGGCGCCGTCGCATGCAGGTGGCCGAGGAAGGCATCGACGAGCTCAAGCAGGTCGTCGACACCTTGATCGTCGTGCCGAACGAGCGGCTCCGCGACGTGGTCGAGAAGGGAACCACGATCCAGGAGGCCTTCCGTGTGGCGGATTCGGTGCTGCTGAACGCCACGCGCGGCATCAGCGACCTGATTACCGTCACCGGACTCGTCAACGTAGATTTCGCCGACGTCAAGACGATCATGACCGAGATGGGCCAGGCCCTGATGGGAACGGGCTACGGCGTGGGGGAGAACCGCGCCATGGAGAGCGCTCAGGAAGCGATCTCCAGCCCGCTCCTCGAGGACATGTCGATCGCGGGAGCGAGCGGCGTGCTCATCAACATCACGGGCGGCCCCGACCTTTCCCTCCACGAGGTCAGCGAGGTGTCGTCGGTGATCCACGACGCGGCAGGCGAGGATGCGAACATCATCTTCGGCGCCGTGATCGACCCCGACCTGAAGGGCGAGATCCGCGTCACCGTGATCGCCACCGGGATCGGCGGCCATCGGGTCGCCGCGCGCCCGGCCGATCGCGAGCGCAGACAGGCGCCGGCTTACGAGCCAGCAGAAGCTCCGGGCTACGCGCCGCGGGTGGCGGCCGCGAAGCCCCAGCTGGTGCCGGTCATGGAGTCCGGCGAGGCCGCCGCCGACTCCGATGACCGCCACGTCCAGGGCGATGGCCTGGACGATTTACTCGACGTCCTCGAGCTGGAAGCCGACCGGCGGAAGGACGACCTGGAGATCCCCGCATTCATTCGGAGGCAGATGAACTGATGGAGGACTGGAAGAAGCGGCCCCGCCCGGCATTTCTGATCGCATTGGGCGGCGCGGCGCTGGCCTGGTGGCTGGCCGGCGATCCCGCGCCCCCCGCGCCCGCCACGGTGGTGGCGGCGCCCCCGGCTCCGCCGGCGATCGTCGACACACTGAATGCGGGCCAGACGCTTTCCGGGGTCTGGTCCGAGCACGAGCTGGATCCGAACGACCTCCATCCCGTGGTCGAGGCCGGCATGAGCCTCTTCCCCTGGCGGAGCCTTCGCCCGGGCGCGGTGTACAGGTTCACGTTCCGCCCCGACGGGCGGCTGGACGGCCTGGACCTGAAGATCGACCGCGACAGGCGACTCGTGATCCGCCGCGCCGGCCTCCGGTTCTCCGCAGCGCTGGAGCAGACGAAGTTCACGCGGGCGGAGCGCTCGCTCTCGACGTGCGTCGAGGGGAGTCTCTGGGAGGCGATCACGGAGGCGGGGGAGGATCCTTCGCTGGCGGTGCTCATGGCGGAGGCCCTGGCGGCGCAGGTAGACTTCTACAACGATCTCCGGGCGGGAGACTGCGTCGGCGCCGCGTTCACCGCGGACGTCCGGCCCGACGGCTCGTACAAGCTGGTCTCGCTCGAGGCGGTACGATTCGATGGCGCGAAGAAGCGTCACGACGCCTATCGCCACACGGCGGCGGACGGGCGACCGGACTGGTATGACGCCGATGGGCAATCGCTCAAGCGGCGCTTCCTGCGCTCACCGCTCAAGTTCACCCGGATCTCGTCTCGGTTCGGGACGCGGATGCACCCGATCCTCAGGCGCGCGCGTCATCACGACGGGGTGGACTACGTGGCTCCGGTCGGGACGCCGGTTCAGGCATCGGGCGACGGCACGGTGCGGTTCGCGGGCCGCCGGGGAGGGTACGGGCTCCACGTGGAGCTCAAGCATGGCCGGGACTATGTGACTTCGTACTCGCACCTTTCGCGGATAGCCGGCGGGGTGCGATCGGGGGCGCAGGTCTTGCAGGGCCAGGTGATCGGGTACGTGGGTTCGACCGGCATGTCGACCGGCGCCCATCTCCATTATCGCTTCATCAAGGACGGCAGGAATGTGGATCCGCTCTCTACCGACCTTCCGACCGGAGCTCCGCTGGAGGGCGAGGAGCTGGCCCGCTTCATGGCCGTTCGCGATGGACTCCGAGCCCGGATCGATTCGACCGGCGGCTCCGCGCCCGGCTACCAACCGGAGACCCTCTGGGTCGCCGGCGGAGAGCCGGGCGGGGGGGAGCCCGAAGCGGTCCGGGATGCAAAGCCGCGGGCTCGCTGACCGCAGGCCGGTCCGGACCAGCGGACTGATCGCCGTATTCGCCCTCGCCGCCTGCGGCGGGGGCGGCGGTGGCGGCGGACCGAGCGGCCCCGACCTCACGCCGCCCGGCGTGCCTGTGGCTTCCCTCATCATCGTGGAGCCACCGCTTCCGGGACCGACCGCGCGGCTCTCCGGAAGGGGCGGATCGGTCGAGGGCAGCGCTACCGTTCGGGTCTCGAACTCGACGGCCACTATCCGCACGGGACAGCCGGTGACGTCCAGCGCGACGGCGGCGGCGGACGGGACCTTCACGGTGAGCGTCCCCGCGCAGCTGGGCGACCGCCTCGAGCTGACGGCCGCCGACGCGGCCGGCAACGTGAGCGGAGTGCTCCCGCTTCAGGCGGGACCGATACCGACGGCCATCTCGGTGGTCGACCCGGGCGACGACCACCTCCTCTCCCTGACGACCGGCGAGGGGGCGTTCAACCTGCCGGTCCCCGCCGGCAACGAGCGCTACACGCTGGTGGCCCAGTCCCTGAATCCGGTCGCGAGCGCGTTCCCGCTGACGGTGGCGGGAAGCTCGGCGGCCGAGATTCGCGCGCTCGCCCCGTCCGCGCAGGGCCGGACCGCGCCCGGGCCCGAGGGCCGGATCCGCGAATTCGAGCGCAGGGTGATGCCGCTGCTGCCTCGGGGCCACGCCGGTCAGCGGGGCCTCGCGCTTTCCGACGATCCGTCGATCGGCTCCACGCGCACGTTCAACGTAGTGAACCGCTTGGTCGTATCTCTTCCCGAGCTCTCGAATCCGGCGAATTTCGACGACGTCACCGCGCGGCTCCGCTACAAGGGTGATCACACGCTCATCTACGTCGAGACCCGCGCCGAGGGACCGAACATTCCGGACGCCCTGATCGACGAGATCGGCGACCGGTTCGACGGGCAGACGTACGATGTCGACAGGGCGGCATTCGGCGAAGAGACCGACATCGACGACAACGGGCGCATCATCGTTCTCATGACCGCGACCGTGAACGGGCTCAACACCCAGGCCTCCGTCGACGCGGGCAGCATCCTGAGCGGCTTCTTCTACGGCATCGACCTGCTGTTCGATCCCGTCATCAACCCGTTCTCGAACGACGCGGAGATATTCTACTCGGTGGTTCCCGACCCGGACGAGGAGTTCAGCCCGGCGGCCATCGGTGGCGATCAGGTGGCCGGGTTCCTGGACGGCGTCCTGGCCCACGAGTTCGAGCACATGATCAACGCCGGGCAGCGGCTCGCTCGGGGGTCCAACTTCGAGGTCGTCTGGCTGGACGAGGGGCTGGCCCATTACGCCGAGACGCTGAACGGGGTCACATTCGCCGGCGCGACGGACCTCCAGAACAGCCTGCGCTCGGCGCTGTGGCTGCAGAAGCCCTACGCGCAGTCGATCGTCTCGGCGGACGACAATCTCGAGCAGCGGGGTGCGGCGTGGCTCCTGGTCGCCTATCTGGTGGACCATTACGGGGAGGGAATCCTGCGCGACCTGGTCGCGGGTCCCTTCACCGGCATTCCCAACGTGGAGAACGCGGCGGACACCTCGTTCCCATTCCTCTTCTATCGCTTCACGGCCGCGCTCCTCCTCGACGGGCAGGGGCTGTCCTCCGATCCGTTCTTCGACATTTCCAACCTGGACGTACGACAGCGGTTTCAGTCCGCGAAGCAATTCTGGGCTGGAACGGCGCCGCCGCGCCTGCCGGGATCCTACCTGGGTGTCCGCGCATCGACGGTGCCGGGGTCCCTCAGCAGCACCGGGATCACGCTCTCGGGTGGCAGCCCGGCGTACTTCGACATCGGCGCGACCGGTCCGGGAGACCATCCCGTGGTAATACGGGCGGACCGCCAGTCCAACCTCCAGGTGACGATCATCCGCACGAAATGAGCCCGTTGGCGCGTCAGGGCGGGCTCGCGGCGATCGCGCGCGCTCGCCTGGCGGCCGATGGTCCGATGCGGTCCCACGTGCTCGTACGCGAAGTGCTGGGAATGGCGCGCGTCGAGGAGAGCATCGCCGAGCGGCTCGTGGGAACGCTGCTGGGCGAAGATCGGGCGTTCGAGCGCACGGGCGACGGCTGCTGGCGTCTGACGCCGATCTCTCCGGCGGGAGCGCCGCGCTCGCTGTCGGAGATCCCATTCGTCGTCGTCGACGTCGAGACGACCGGCGGCCGCCCACCGGGGGACCGGGTGACCGAGATCGGCGCGGTGCGCATGCGTGCCGGTCGCGTGGAGGGGGAGTGGTCCTCGCTCGTTAACCCGGGTCGCCCGATCCCGGGATTCGTCGCCCGGCTGACCGGGATCGACGACGCCAAGGTCTCAGGCGCTCCGCCGTTCGACGCCGTCGCCGAGGAGTTCCTCGAGTTCCTGGGCGGCGCCGCGTTCGTGGCGCACAACGCCCGCTTCGACTGGCGCTTCTTGAACGCCGAGCTCCTGCGCGCGCGCGGCGGTCGGCTGACGAACGCGCGGCTCTGCACCGTCCGGCTGGCGCGCCGGCTCCTGCCGCACGTCAGGCGGCGGAACCTGGACGCGCTGGCGTGGCTGTTCGGGATCGAGATCGAGGGGCGCCATCGCGCGCTTCCCGACGCGCGGGGAACCGCCACGCTTCTGGGCCTGCTGCTCGAGATCGCCGAGGAGCAGGGCGTGGTGGACGAGCTCGGCCTCGCGGAGCTCGGCGGCGTGGGCGGAACCCTCTGGCCGAGCCGGCCGTACTAGCCTCCATGCATCCGAGCAAACGGATCCGAACGGGGACGCTGGTCCTGGGCGCTATCCTGGCGGTCGGGGTATCCGGCGGCGTCGCGCGAGCTCAGTCGGCAGGCGGAGCCAGCGCCAACGAGATCGCCGCCCGGGCGCTGGACGCCGTGCGCAGTGGATGGGCGTTGAGCCGGTACGACGCCGCCCGACAGGTGCGGGCCGCGATCAACCTGCGCGGAGGGAGCACCCAGGGCGTTACTGCGAACCTGGTCCTCGATCGCGACGGCCCGCGCTGGCGGCTCGACGTCGCCGGCGGCGTGGGCCCGCTGACTCTATGGGCGATGCCCGATCGCATGGCGCTGCACGTTCCCTCGCTCGAGCAGCATGCGACGCGCGTGGGCGGCGACCTGGCGCGGATGGCGGCGGGAGCGGGGCGACTGGACGCCGAGGTGGCGGCGATGCAATCGCGTCTGGAGGGTGGTTATGCCGAGCTCACGCTCGGAGGCGAGGAGACGATCGACGGCGCCGCCACGTGGCGCCTCGACGACCGGCCCGAGCCGGGGACGACCGCGTCGTACTGGATCGATCAGCGCTCGCACCTGCCGCGGCGGATCGCGGTCGATCGCCCGGGGCGTCGCGACGCGCGCATCGAGCTCTCCTACGGCGCCGGCCTCCGCCCGACCCGTGCCGTGGCGTACCAGCAGGGGCAGAGGGACGTCCAGGTCACGCTCACGCCCAGATACGATTCAGCCGGCCGGGTGGCGAGCGTCCAGGCGGTGACCGTTCCGGCCGGGGGCTCCCCGATCACGATTGACCTGACGTTCGACTGGTCGCCGGGGATGGCGGCGACCTACTTCCGCTTCGCACCCCCCGCGGGGTCACGCGAGGTCCCGTTCGGCCAGCTCTCCCAAGGGGTTCTCATCATGGCGGCCGGGGCCCTCGGGGCGCTCCTGCCACTGCTCCTGGGGGCGAGCTGAGCGCCGCGGCGCGGCTCGCCGTTCTCCTCGCGCCGACGCTCTTCGCTGCCGTTCCTCCGGTCGGGGCGCAGGTGGCCGGCGGCGCGGGGGAGACGGCCGCCTTCGCGGCCGATTCGCTCGGTGCCGCCGTGACCGCGGCGCGGGTGGCGCAGGATCGCGGCGAGTTCCAGACGGCGGTCGCTGCCTGGCGACGCGCGCAAGGATTGCTGGGGCTCGAGCTCCTCTACGGCGATGACGACCGCTTTCGCTACGAGGAGAGCGCCGAGATCCAGCGCGGGCTGGCCGAGGCCTATCTGGCCCTAGACGTCCCGTACGCCGCGGCGGTCGAGGCGGCGCGTGGCACCAACATGGTCGAGGACGACGCGAGCCTGTGGACGCTCCTCGGGATCGCTCGCTACCGGCTCGCCGACATGGGAGGCGCTGCCGAGGCACTAGAACGAGCGCTCTCGCTCGATCCCGGCCAGGTGGACGCCGAATGGGGACTGGCGCTCGTCGCAGCCTCCGGGAACCGCCTCGACGAAGCGCGAAGTCGGGGGGCGCGCGTCCTGTCGCACTCGCCCGAACCGCGCTTCGCGCTGGGCCTCGCCCAGTGGTCGGCCGCGGCCGGAGACTATGCGGCCGCCGCCGAGGCGCTCGCGGCCTTTCTCGATCTGGCGCCGGACGACCCGCGTTCGGCGGGATACGAGAGCCTCAGGGAATTCTACGGTGAAGTGGCCCGCGCGCCCGCCAACCGGATAGATCCCCGCGTCACACGCGCGCAGCTGAACTTCGATCTCAAATCCGGTGACGAGATACCGTACGTGCCCGTCCGCTTCAACGGCGGCGCGGAAGCGTACATCCTGTTCGACACCGGCGCGGAGCGAAACGTGATCGACCGCGAGTTCGCCCGCTCGATCGGGGTCCATAGGATCTGGCCGGGTGGGCCGCTGCACGGCGCTTACCGGCAGTCGCCCGGCGGCTACACGCTCGTCGACAGCCTCGGGCTGGGGAGCATTTCGATCGAGCGGGTCCCGTTCGCAGTGGGCGATTTCGAAGCTCTCCACCTGCGCGGCCAGGGACACTACTACATCGCCGCGGTCGTGAACCCCGCACTCGTCCTGCGCGACTTCGTCGTCGTGCTCGACTACGGCCACCGCAGGATCGAACTCGTGCGGTACGATGCCGGCGGGGGCGAATACCTCGACCGGGCCTACAAGCTTCGGCGCACGATCGTGCCGTTCCGGTTCGACGCCAACGCCGTGTGGCCGGTCCTGTCGGTATCCCTCGACGGATCCCGGCCGTTGCCGTTCCTGGCCGACACCGGAGCCAGCGATGTCCTGCTCGGCCGCGCCACCGGCGCAGCGCTGCGGATCGACCCGGAGCGGTTTTCGGCGGCCGCCGGCGGCCACGCGAAGGAGGACCTGCGCGCGATCCTCCTGGACGGGACCCCCGGCGAGGCGTGGGGGATCGACATCCACGGCGTGCTGGGATACCCGTTCTTTCGCGACATGAGGGTCGTGTTCGACTATGAGCGAATGGAACTCGCCCTCGAGAACTAGCCGGGCGATGAAAACGGCCCATCTGCTGCGTTGGGCTCCTCGTTCTTCCTGCGGCGGGGGAATCACCACGCCTCGGAAGAGCCTCGTCGCCCGCCTTGCATCTGGACCGTTTTGATCGCCCTCCGAGCCTTCTGGGATTGAGCTGCCACGGGGCCTCCGGCGGCGGGGTGGCGGAGGGGTGCAAACGTGGGCAGGTCTTGCTATATTCGGGCCGATCTCCGGCACGGCCTGTCGATTCGCCGCTGGCCGGGGACCCGGACAGACTTTTGCGCGCCAAGCACTTACAGGCGCAATGACGGTTTCGATTTCTCTGGTCTTCGGGATCATTCAACGTTGAGCTCTCACCTCGATTCATCCAGCGACACCTTCTCGGTTCTCGAACCGGAGCCATCCGTCCGCGATCCACTGACGGGCGCGCAGCTTTCGTTGCGCGTTCCGGCCGCCGCGTGCCTTGCGCCGGCAGCGGGCGGCGCGGCACCGCCGGGAGAGAACGGGTTGCGCTAGGTGGCGGGTTGAGGGCTCGCGTCCCGGGGCTCCTGCGCCGGGACGCTCGCCCAAAGGAAGCTAGCCATGCACTGCCCCTCCTCGAGGCTCTCGGCGAGAACCGAGATCCTCTCCGCGAGGCCTCCGACACGATCCGACCTTTCGACGAGGCTCCCGTGAAGCGCGAGATCCTCGTCAACGTGAATCCGAAGGAAACGCGTGTAGCCATCATCGAAGATGAACAGCTCTGCGAGCTGCTCGTCGATCGCGAAGAGGAAGAGCGGCACGTCGGCGACATCTACAAAGGGCTCGTGACCGCCGTCCTTCCCGGGATGCAGTCGGCGTTCGTCGACATCGGGATGGAGAAGAGCGGTTTCCTGCACGTCTCCGACCTCGCCAGCAGCACCTACCACGACGAGGACGAGGAGGAAGAGGAGGAGGGCGCCACCAACGGGGGCGGCCGGGGCGGGCGGCGCCGCCGCGGGGGCGGACGACGACGGGAATCCGGACCGGCCATCCAGGACGTGCTCAAGCGGGGCCAGGAGATCATCGTCCAGGTAACCAAGGAAGCGATCTCCACCAAGGGCCCGCGACTCACGGGACAGATCTCCCTGCCGGGTCGGTTCCTCGTGTTCATGCCGGGAGTCGATCACGTGGGCGTCAGCCGCAAGATCGACGATCGGTCGGAGCGTAACCGCTTGCGGCAGATCTTGCGCGAGGTCAAGCCCCCCGAGGGAGGCGTCATCGTCCGCACAGCCGGCGAGGAGACCTCACGCGAGGAGTTCCAGCGGGAGGTCAGGGGTCTCACCGAGACCTGGAAGCGGGTCCGCAGCAAGGCCGAACGCTCCAGCGCGCCCGCGCTCCTGCACCAGGAGGAAGAGCTCACCTCGGGCCTCATTCGCGACATCTTCTCCGAGAAGGTGGACCGGTTGGTCATCGACGACCGGCAGCTCTACCAGCAGATCCGCAAGTACCTGAAGAGCGTGTCCCCCGAGCTCCTGGACCGCGTAAAGCTGTACACCGACCGGATCCCGCTCTTCGACGCCATGGGGATCGAGCCCGAGATCGAGCTCGCGATGCAGCGAGAAGTGCGCCTGTCGTCGGGAGGGTCGATCGTCATCGAGCCGACCGAGGCGCTCGTCTCCATCGACGTCAACACCGGGCGTTACACGGGTCGCAAGGACCCCGAGGCGACGATCCTCAGAACCAATCTCGAGGCGGCGAGGGAGATCGCGAGGCAACTGCGGCTACGGGACATCGGCGGCATCATCGTGTGCGATTTCATCGACATGGAGCTGCCGGCCAACCGCAAGAAGGTTCTCCACGAGCTGAAGTCGTGGCTCGGCCGGGACCGCGCGAAGACCAAGGCCTTCGAGGTAAGCGATCTCGGCCTCATCGAGATGACCCGCCAGCGGCGGCGGCCGAGCCTGTACCAGACCGTCACGGAGCCCTGCGAGGAGTGCGCCGCCAGCGGGCGGGTGTTGCAGTTCAACGCGCTGTCGCGCAAGATCGAGCGGCAGATTCGCCGCGTGGGGCTGTCGGGCAAGGAGAAGAAGGTACAGATCCGCGCCCATCCCGCGGTCGCTCTCCATCTGCTCGAGGAGGAGCGCGCGACGTTCGACCGGTTGCGAAAGGAGTACGGCGTGGAGATCGAAGTCCGCGACGACCCCCTGCTGCATCGCGACGAGTTCAACCTCGTCTCGCTGCCCAGCCAGCGACCCCTGAAGCTGGATCTCAGCGCATGAGGCTTGTTCGCTGGTGTGCGCCTGCGCTGGCACGGCGGCAGTCGATGGTCGCGGCGGCGCTCGCCGTCCTGGTGGTCCTATCGGCGTGCGGCGATCTCCTGCAGGAGCCCGACACGGGGATCGGCAAGGTGGTAGTGCGCCTCGAGGAGGTGTCGGGCGAT
>JAICQP010000219.1 GCA_025937815.1 Gemmatimonadota bacterium | reverse complement strand
TGGCGCGCGCGCTGGAGCCCGGAGCGGAGGTTCGTACGGTAGCGGCGACGCAGGTGGAACCGGGATGGAGGATCCTGGACGCGGGGCCGCGGACGGTGGAGGCGTTCGGCGAGTGGATCCGGTCCGCCGCCACGGTGTTCTGGAACGGGCCGCTGGGGGTCTTCGAGACCCCGCCGTTCGATGCCGGCACGAGGGCCTTCGCCGAGCTCCTGGCTTCCGCCACCGGCGCCGGCGCGTACACGGTCGTCGGGGGTGGGGACTCGATCGCGGCGATCGAGGAGGCGGGCAGGCTGGAGGACGTCAGTCACGCGTCGACCGGTGGGGGCGCGGCGCTCGAGCTGGTGAGCGGGGTCACGCTTCCCGGTATCGCGGCGCTCGATCCGCCTCGCGCCGACTCGCGATCGCGTCGCGCGGAGGGCGCTTGATCCGCCCGCTTCTCGTCGCAGCGAACTGGAAGATGCACAAGTCGTCCGCCGATGTTAGCGCCTACTTCGACGCGTTCGATCGTGCCGCTCCGGCTCCGCGCGCCGGGGTGGAGGTCGCGTTCTTCCCGCCGTTTCCGTTGCTCGAGGCGGTGGTCCGGGCCACTCGCGGCCGGCGGCACGCATCGGTGGGCGGTCAGACCTGTCACTGGCAGGCGCAGGGAGCGTTCACCGGAGAAGTGTCGGCGGGGATGATCGCGGACACGGGCGCGCGCCGGGTGCTCGTCGGGCACAGCGAGCGGCGCCAGCTCTTCGGCGAAACCGACGAGACCTGCGCGCTCAAGCTCCGCGCCGCGCTGGCGGCGGGGCTCGAGCCGATGCTCTGCGTGGGCGAGACGCTGGAGGAGCGCGAGCGGGGAAGCGCCCGCGCGGTCGTGCTGCGCCAGCTGACCCGCGCGGCCGACGGCCTGACGCGGGAGGAGAGCGCGCGGTTGACGGTCGCCTACGAGCCGGTGTGGGCGATCGGGACCGGACGCACGGCGGAGCCCGGCGACGCCGAGGAGATGCACGCGGCGATCCGCGAGATCCTGGCGACGCTCTCCTCGCCTGAGACGGCCGGGGCGACGAGGATCTTGTACGGGGGGAGCGTGAAGCCCGACAACGCGGCGGTGCTCCTAGGCCAGCCGGACGTCGACGGCGCGCTGGTCGGCGGAGCCAGCCTCGACCCGCACGGTTTCGCGGCGATCGTGGCCGCGGCTTGCGGCTGACTCGCCCGGTGTCCGCCCGGAGGGGAACGCGAGCCGCACGGGTACGCGGTTGACGCTTCGGACAGGGGCGGTAGATTCTTAGGCTGCTATGTACACGATCCTCCTAATCCTGCTCCTGATCGACTGCTTCGCGCTCGTCGTCGCCGTGCTGCTCCAGGCCGGCAAGGGCGGGGGCCTGGCCGCGGGCTTCGGTGGCGCGGGAACCGGCATGGAGATGATGGGGAGCCGGCAGACCGCGACGTTCCTGCACACCGCGACCAAATGGCTCGGCGGCGCGTTCCTCGTGATCTGCTTCACGCTCTCGCTCCTCACCGTCCGCGGAACGGCGCCCCGGAGCCTGATCGAGTCCGAGATGCAAGGCCAGCAGCCGGCCGCTCCGGCGGACGCCCCGGCCGAGGTCGGAGAGCCGGGGGACCTGCAGTCGATCATGGGCGGCGAGGGAGAGGGAGCCGCCGGTGAAGGTGCGCCGGCCGCCCCCGCACCCGCCGAGCCGACCCAGCCCTAGCCGGTCCAGCAACACGAGGACGTTCCTCAACGTCCGGATGAGCCCAAGTGGTGGAATTGGTAGACACGCTGTCTTGAGGGGGCAGTGGCCGAAAGGCCGTGGGAGTTCGAATCTCCCCTTGGGCACCACGAAATCGTCGAGCAAAACGAAACGGGTCGCCGCGAGGCGACCCGTTCTTGATTCGTGGCGGCTCTACCGCTGGCGCGGGAGCACGCGGTCGATCACAGCAGCTGGATGATGACGAGGATCAGGATGATGACCAGCAGCAGATGGATGAACCCGCCCACCGGCCTCACGAACCCTCCCAGCAGCCACAGGATCAACAGGATCACGATGATCGTCCAGAGCATGACCTTTCCCCTCCTCCTCCGAGTCAGTGCACGGCGGCCGCATCGGCGCCCGGTTCGACCAAGTATCTATCTCTTCTGATACGCTGTCGATAGTAGGAATCTGACAAGAGGTCGGTTGACGCGGCCCTGCGTTCCCGCCCATCTTGGCCTCGAGCCCCCAACCCTCCACTACGAGGCACGATGATCGGAAAGATCAAGGCGTTCGGTGCGGGCTTCCTGCTCGGGATCTTCGTGGCGCCGCGCTCCGGCTCCGCCTCCAGACAGCTCCTCCTGGATCGACTGGCCGAGTTCTTCGAAAGCGGGCAGCGGCGGTTCGAGGAGCTGGAGGAGGATCTCGCCGGGCGCCGCCGCGCGAGCACTTCCTTGCGGGAGAGCGACTGGCCCGAGGTCGACGAGACGATGATCGGGGAACCGGAGACCGGATCGGGCGCGTGAGCGAGTCGCGGCTGACGCTGGTCCTGGCGTGCGGCGAGCGCGGGGTGTGTCACCTGATCGAGCCGGGAGCGCTGGCCGGCGAGCTGCCGGGCCTGGTCGAGCTCTACTTCGCGCCCGCGATGGTGGCGTCGGGCCCGCTGCGCGCGCGGGTCGCGGGCGCCGAGATCGAGCTCGACCCGCGCATTCCGATCGGCGAGCAGGTGGCCACCGACGCGGAGATCCACTTCCCGGCCGGCTGACCGGAACTTGCGCGGCCTGAGAATCGGCATCGACGCCGGCGGGACGTTCACCGACGGCGTGGCCGAGCTTCCGGACGGCACCCTGTCCATTCACAAGCTCCCCTCGACGCCGGATGATCCGGGCGCCGCCGTGGCAGAGTGCGAGCGCGCGCTGGCCCGGGGACGGCCCGTCGCCGCGGTCCTCCACGGCTCGACCGTGGCGACCAATGCCTTCCTCGAAGGCAGGCTCGGGCGCGTGGGCCTGATCGTCAATCGCGGCTTCGAGGATCTGCTGG
>JAICQP010000056.1 GCA_025937815.1 Gemmatimonadota bacterium | reverse complement strand
TGCCCGGCCAGCCCCATGCGCGCGAGCCCCGTATAGTGTTTTCGACGACCCGTTGCGGCCGAGCTACAATTCCCGTGCCGACGGGACACTCGCGGGAGGAGGCGCGGCGGTGGGGATCGCAGCGACGAAGTGCCGACAGCCGGGCGGAGGAAGGTGAGCGGCGGGGCGAAGGCCCGGATAGGCCGCCACGCGGTCTCGCTCTCGAGCCTCGACAAGGTGCTGTTCCCCGACGTCGGCGTCACCAAGGGAGACCTGATCGAGCACTATCGGCGCGTGGCGGCGCGCATGGTCCCTCACATGAAGGGGCGCCCCGTTTCGATGCACCGCTTCCCGGACGGGATCGAAGGAGAGGGCTTCTATCAGAAGGCCGCCCCCGACTACTTCCCCGACTGGATCCGACGGGTCACGGTGGAGAAGGAGGGCGGCACGGTCGAGCACGTGATCTGCGACAACGCGGCCACGCTCGTCTACCTCGCCAACCAGAACTGCATCACGCCTCACGTCTGGCTCTCCCGGGCCGACCGGCTGCACCACCCCGACCGGCTGATCTTCGATCTCGATCCGCCGGGCGACGACTTCGACGCCGTCCGCTTCGCCGCCGGCGCGCTCCGGGCGCTGCTCGGCGAGCTGGGGCTCGATCCCTTCCTCATGACGACCGGCGGGCGCGGGCTCCACCTACTGGTGCCGCTCGATCGGCGCGCCGATTTCGACGCCGTGCGCGGCTTCTCCCGGGACGCGGCCGATGTCCTCGCCGCCCGCCATCCGGACCGCCTGACGACCGAGGCGCGGAAGAACAAGCGTCGCGGGCGGCTGTTCCTCGACGTCATGCGGAACTCCTACGCGCAGACGGCCGTCCCCCCCTACGCGGTGCGGGCGAGGAAGGGAGCGCCGGTGGCGGTGCCGATCGCGTGGCGCGAGCTCTCCGATCCGGAGCTGACGGGAGCCCGGTGGAACACGCGCAACGTGGCCGCGCGTCTTCGCAGGAAGGACCCGTGGCAGGGTCTCTCGCGGCACGCGCGCTCGCTCTCGGGGCCGCGGCGAAAGCTCGACCGCTTGATGGCAGCCGCGGAGGGCCGCCGGTGACGGCGGCGGATTCGCCGTGAGCGCGGCGGAGCGAACCGCGCGACCGCGGGTCCTCGTGCTCGGCGGGGGCTTCGGCGGTCTGCAGTGCGCCCGCAAGTTGGCGGGCAAGCCGGTCGACGTGCTGCTCGTCGACCGCAACAACTACCACCTCTTCACCCCGCTCCTGTACCAGGTTGCGAGCTCGCTCCTCAATCCCAGTGAGATATCGTTTCCATTGCGGCACATCCTGCGCCGCCAGAACAATGTGCGGGTGCGGCGTGCCGAAATCGCGCGAATCGACTTCGCCGAGGGCCGCGCGATCGGCGCGGACGGCGATGTGTTCGAGTACGACTGGCTAGTCATCGCGACCGGCGCGGAGACCAACTTCTATGGCATAGAATCGGTGCAGCGGGCGTCCTTCGGCCTCAAGGACCTTCCCGATGGGATGGCGCTCCGCAACCACGTCCTCGACTGCTTCGAATCCGCGCTGCTCGAGACCGAGCCGGAGGCACGCCAGGCGTGGCTCACGTTCCTGGTCGTCGGCGGGGGTCCGACCGGGGTCGAGTACGCGGGCGCCCTGTGCGAGCTGTTCCGATTGGTCCTGCCCGCCGACTTTCCCGACCTCGACGTCCGCCGCTCGCGCGTGATCCTGGTCGAGGCGCTCGACCGGCTCCTGTACGAGTTCCCGCCCGAGCTCGGGGACTACACCAGACGGGCCCTCGAGCGCAGGGGCGTCGAAGTGCGGCTCGGCGCGCGCGTGACCGGCGTCGACGGCGACCGCGCCGTGCGGCTGGCCGACGGCGACGTGATCTCGGCGCAGACGCTGATCTGGGCCGCGGGCGTCAAGCCGGTCGCGCCCGCGACCGAGCCGCCGCTCCCCCGCACCCGCCAGGGCCGGATCGAGGTGGACGAGCGCCTGCTGGTCCGGGGGCAGGACCGCGTGTTCGCCATCGGGGACGCCGCGGCGGCGCTCCTGGACGGGAAGCCGCTCGCGATGATGGCGCCACAGGCGATGCAGGCCGGACGCCACGTCGCGGCGCAGATCCTGCGCGCCGTCGAAGGCGCCCCGCTGGAGCCCTTCCGCTACCGCGACAAGGGCGTCATGGCGACGATCGGCAGGAGCGCGGGGGTGGCCGCCGTGGGGCCGCTGCGGCTCAAGGGGTTCATCGGGTGGATCGCCTGGCTCGTGATCCACCTCTACTTCCTGATCGGGTTCCGCAACCGCCTGATCGTGATGTCGCGCTGGACGTACAACTATTTCCGGCTCGACAGGCCGGTCCGGCTCATCGCCAGCTCCGCGCCCTCGAAGAATCGGAGAACGGTCTCCTCGTCGAGTCCGTAGCTCTCGAGGTCGTACGCGTGGATGCCGTGCCGGCCCTGCGGGTTCCGCGCGAGCCACTCCCGCGCCGCATGCTCGAGCTCGACCGGAAACGGGATCCCGAAGGCGGCATGCATCCCGGCCACGGTCCCGATGGGATCGCGGGTCAGGTCGTCGTAGCGCACGACGCGCACCCGGTCGGGCTCCCCCGCGGCGGTCTCGAGTCCGCGGGTCAGCTCGTCCGCCAGGGACGCCGCGACTCGCGGGCCGATCCTGCCCGTTCGCGGGTCGTCGGCGGTCGTCCCGTACAGGAGCCCGAACAGGCTGCAGGCCGAGGCCACGGTTTCCCGCGGATCGCGGACCGTGACGACGACCCGGGCCTCGGGCATCACGCGAAGCAGGGCGCCAAGATTGCCGACGTGCGCGGGCGACTTGAGGACCCAGCGCCCGGCGGCTCTCCGTGCCTGGAGGACCTGGAGCTGGGTCGCGTACCAGCGATACGCCGGCAGCATGAAGTCGGGGCCCTGCTCCCGCATCCACGCCGCGTATCCCGGCAGGCGGCTTTCGATCGCGAAGAAATCCCAGCGGAAGGAGCTCTCGAGGAGCCGGGTGCACTCCTCGGGGCCCTGGGGGTCGAGTGGATGGATCGCGTCGATCCCGGGCAGGAACCTCCGCGTGATCCAGACGAGCCGCCGCGCGCGGCGGACGCGGGGGTCCTCCCCGCCGCCCGTCTTCGAGAGCGGCGCGGGCCACATCGCCTCCCAGGCCCGGAGGGGCCGTGCGTCCGGGGCGAGCGACAGGAGCCGCTGGAGGAGGGTCGTCCCCGTGCGCGGAAGGCCGGTGACGACCAGCGGGCTGCACGGCGGCTCGTCGAGGAGCCGGGGGTCGCGGGCGATCTGGCGCTGCACCCGAAGGCGGTTGGAGAGCATGTCGATGAAGCTCAGGCGCCGGATCGCACGGCCGGTCGGAGAGAGGCGGCCCTCCTTCTCGTGCGCCTCCAGCAGCCGCCGCAAAGGCTCCCGGAACTCCTGGTCGCCGAAATCGGAGAGCCGCGTGTAGCGCCGGGCGGCGCGCATGAGGCTCTCCTCCTCGAGCGAGGCGCGGATCCCGACCCGCGCGAGGCTCCGGCCCACGGCGTTGGCCCAGCCGAGCGCGCGGGACCGGGCCACGCTAGGCCTGGCCGGCCAGGCGCCGGATCAGCGCCAACAGCACGTCGCCCACCGCGCCCAGCGTCCTTGCGTCGACCTTGTCGGGGGTGTCTTCGGGCGTGTGCCAATAGGGATAGTCGAAGTCGATGATGTCGATCGTCCGGATGCCCGCCTGGTTGAGGACCACGTGGTCGTCGTTCACCGCCGGGCCTACCTCCTCCACGAAGAACTCCTCGTAGCCCAGCTCCTCCGCCGTGTCCCACACCCTGCGCACGACCTCGGGCGCCAGCGCGAGGCTGTTCTGCTCCTGGGTGAAGCGCGCGTCCCGCTCGCCGACCATGTCGAGGAGGATCCCGAACAGCGGACGGTAGTCGGAGTGGGTGGCGGCGAATTGGCGCGCGCCGAGCAGCATGTCCTCGATCTCGGTGGCGAAGGTCTCCGGATCGTGCCCCCAGTCCTCGCCGTCGGTGAGCAGGATGTCGACCCCGATGCCCGGGGGCGTCCGCGCGAGATCGTCGGCCAGGGCGAGGAGGACCGCCACGCCGGAGGCGCCGTCGTTGGCGCCCGGCAGGGGATCGGTGCGCGCGAACGGATCGCTGGCCCGCTCGGAGACAGGGCGCGAGTCCCAGTGCGCCGTCAGCAGGATACGCTGACTCGCGGCGGGCTGGAAACGCGCCCAGACGTTCGTCAGCTGCAACGTGTCGCCGTGCGCGGTCACGTGCGTGAACGGCATCTGCTCGACGGTGTCGGCGCGCTCCCGCAGGTACGCTGTCATCCACTCCAGCGCCGCCGCATGCGCCTCACTCCCCGGAACCCTGGGCCCGAACGCCACCTGCCTCGCGACCAGGCTGTCCGCCAGCTCGGCATCGAACGCCCCCCTCCCCGGCACCTCCTCCTCCCCGCACCCCAACGCGGCGATAGTGAGAATCGGGACGAGGGGCCGGAGAAAACGCCTAGAAGACATCGACCGGAAGATTCGCGTGAGGGTCAAGAGAGGTTCAGCAGGGACAAGGCTGGCAAGATACTTCCGCGCCTGCGAGGCCGCTCAAAAGGGTCGAGATGCGAGGCGCGCGACGAGGCTCTTCCGAGGCGTGGTGAATCCCACGCCGCAGGAAGAACGAGGAGCGGAACGAAGCAGATCGGCCCTTTTCAGCGGCCTCAGAACAAGAAGTCCAGGTAGGCTTCCATCGAGGTCGTCGTATCCTTC
The DNA here is from genome assembly GCA_025937815.1 of Gemmatimonadota bacterium. Classification (GTDB taxonomy): domain Bacteria; phylum Gemmatimonadota; class Gemmatimonadetes; order JACCXV01; family JAHWKZ01; genus JAICNR01. The sequence goes on along the minus strand of JAICQP010000056.1, from coordinate 12,461 downwards.
ACGTCCCGCTTCCTGTCATCCCTCTGCAGATAGCTGAACGCGAACCCCAGCACCATGCGTCCGAACTCGTACGACACCGACGGCCGGGCTTCGGTCGTGGCCGTGTTGAGGTTCAGCGCGCCCTCGATCTGTCCGGGCAGCAAGGTCGTGCTCTCGCGGTAGCGCCGGGCGAGGGTCAGCGATGTCCGCAGCGGCTGCTGGAGCTTCACGCCCCACAGGGTCGGGAACGGAATGTAGATCTTCGTGCCCGGCATTATGGAATAGTCGACGGTGGCGGTCAGATCGGTGGCGTCCTCCTCGCGCCTGCTGTCGATGGCGCCCCCGCGGATGCTCGTCTCGACGTGGTTGCTCGTGGTGGCCCGGAAATCCGTGGACATGCCGTTCCCCCACGTCATCGTGATCCCGACCACCGGGTCCCACACGCGCTTGTCGGTATCGCTGAGGGGCAGCTCGTTGGCGCCCGATTCGAGCTTCTCGCGACGGAAGTCGCTGGTCAGGGTGGCGCTCCTGAGGAAGCGCTCCAGGAACCCCGGGAAGGCGTTCCGCGACCAGCGGAGCTGGACGTCCGGCCAGGTCCGGGCGTCGCTCGAGTTGGTGCCGGAGAAATACTGCCGCGCCGTCTCGCGCTCCTGATATGCAGCCCGCAGCTGCATCCCCTCGAAGGGGACCAGTCCCGTCGAGACGCTCCAGGACTCGTTGGTGGCCAGGTTCTGCGGATCCTCGCGCCCCTCGTCGTCCAGCCCCCCGAACCCGAACGTGAAGCCGAATCCCGGGTTGACCTCCTCCTGGACGTAGGATGCGCTCTGCTGGCGCTGCTGATCGAAACGGATCGGCTGGAACAGCTGCCTCCACCAGGAGGTGGTCCTCAGTGAGTCGCCGCCGCCCGTGAACGTCCCGATGAGACCGACGAGCTCGAGGTCGACGGTTAGCGTCCGGTTGGTCGTCACGGAGAAGTCCCGCAGGTCGAGGCTGTCCAGGCTGCGGCTCGTCTCCCGCGTGTGGTTGCGCGCGTAGTCGCTGGTGTACGACCAGCGGGGAGAGAGCCACGATGCGATGGGCGGCGACCAGTCGAACGAGAACCGCTGGCCACGCATCGCGTCGATGCCCAGCGCGCCGCGGTCGACCACGGTTTCGGGGAACACGAGGTCGCGCAGGTGGTTGATGCCGATGGAGGCGCGCATGGACTGAAAGGGCTGGAACGCGACCTGCGCGTCGCCCTGCAGGTTGCGGGTCGTGTCGGCGGTGAAGTCCCGGCCCTCGGCGATCCGCTTCTCGAGCTCGCGCTCGTCGAACATCGCTCGTCCGGTCAGCGTGACGTTGGTAGGCAGGAGATTCAGATCCGCGCCCGCCAGGCGCTGGAGCGCGTCGCTGGAGCGGATGGCGGCCGGCCAGGGGATCGAAGCCAGCCATCCCAGGCCCAATGGGAGCCCGCGCTTGCGGAACCCGTTACGGTAGCTGACCAGCGACTCCCACTGGCCGCGGTCCGTGTCCTGATCGACCGATCCCGATGTCTGGCCCCGCCACGTGATCTGGCCTTCCAGCCGATCGAGGGTCGCAGCCAGGAAGGGGTTCGACGACTGCCGCGCGCGGAATGCGCGCAACGTGACGACCGTGTTGTCCGAGGTCCTGGCCTGCGCCTCGCGCTCGGCGCCTTCACTCAGGAGTATATCGGACCCCACGCGGTACAGGGGCGAGTCGTCGCGACCGAAATGATCGACGGTCAGCGGCAGTCCCAGACCCCATGACTCCGGCAGGAACTTCTCGAGCGCGAAACGGGCACTGATGTCGAGCGCGTCCGAGGTGAAGTTGTTGATCGCGCTGGTCAGGTTGCGGTACCGCGCATTCCGTCCCTCGTAGGTGAACTGGATGTCCGCGAAGTCGGCCATCGAGGCACGGGCGGTGACGTAGCGCGCTGCCCCACCTTCGCGCAACGGCTCGGTGAGCCGCCAGTCGTCGACCCAGAACGTTCCCGTCACGGCCGCGTCGGTCGTGTTGTCGACCCCGATCGTCAGCTGGCTCACCTCGGTCAGCGTCGGGGGAGGCGTGTCGGTGCTGACGATTCGCACCCGGTAACGTCCGTCTTCGCTGATCCGGGTGCCGGTCGACGCCCCCGCTTCGTCCAGACTGTCGAGCAGCGCATCCTTGAGATCGGTGAACACTCCGAAATCGATGACGTGCTCCTCCCAGTCCTCCTCCCTCAGCGGCGCCGCGTACTCGTAGACGTTGAGCGTATCGAGGCCGAAAGTGACGAAGAAGTCGGGCTGCTGTCCGGTGTCGGTCGGCCGGCCCTGCACCCAGATCCGCATGCGGTCGTAGTCGATGTAGGACTCGCGGTCGAAGAGCGGCCGGAAGATCGTTCCGCGGGCGCCCGGCGGAAGGCCGCGGTAGTTGAACTCCAGCGACTGCTCGACGACCACGCCCTGGATCCCGGCCACCTGATCGGCGCGGTCCTGCTGCGCGACCACCCCGGGCGGGCTCTCGTACTCGGGGTTCTCGATGTCGTTGATCGAGGCGATCTGCAGGCTGTCGGTGTCCTCGCCGGCCAGCGGCGTGCCGTCGGCCGCCACGATCCCGCGCTTGAGGAACGTGCTGCCCACGATCTCGAGCCGCGCCATCTCGAACTCCGTGATCCGCTCGACCCCCGAGAACGTCAGCCGGATCGCGCGCACGTTCCTGAGGTCGGGGTTCCCGAGCGTCTCGTCGGGCGTCACCAACGGCAGCCGGAACTGCCGGAAGCCGGTCAGCGGGTTGCGGCTCCCCGGCACCTCGTAACGCGGATCCGAGAGATCGACGATCCAGCGCAGCGCGTCCTCGGTCCGGTCGAGCAGCCCGTTGAAGTTGTCGTCTTCCGTATCCAGGACGTTGTTGTTCTCGGTCCCGTTGGGGTTGACCGGGAAGTTCTCCGGACCCATCCGCTCGTCGAAGTCGTCGTTTCCATCGTCGCCGACCACGACCTGCCCATCGTCTCCCGACACCCCGTCCAGCCCGGTGTCCTCCCCCACGTCGAGCGAGTTGTCGCGCGTATCGGGATTCGACTCCTCCGTGTCCAGCAGGCCGACCCCCACCGGGATCCCCTCGTCGTTCCGGCGCACGCGATCCTCGTCGACGGCTCCCAGGTCGATCGTGATCGTTCCCACGCCCCCGCGCGCGAAGAACTCGATGAACTCCTGCCGGGTCAGGTCCTCGCCGGTGGTCGAGATCACGCTCTGGATGGAGCGCCAGGAGGCGGCCATCTCGCCGGGCGTGTCTCCCTCGGGCTCGAGGCGCACGATGAACAGGTTGTCTCCCTGATCGATCCCCCGGCTTCCGGGCGTGATCTCGCCGGATTGCGCGGCGAAGGTGTACCAACGGGCATCGGCCACCGAGAGGAGATCGAAATCCGTCTGGGAAGGCACCGACCCCAGGCTCCACGCGCGGAAGAACAGGCTCAGGCGCTTGGCCACGTCGATGTTCTCGAAGTCGTTGAGGAACACCTCGCCCAGCGTGTTGGGGTTGGGCTGGCTCCAGGCCAGCTCCCCGCGGATGGAGAACGTGGACGGCTCGTCGGTCTCGAGACCCGGCAGCGCGTCCAGCCAGCGGGTGAGGAACGGCGTGTCCCGCGACCAGGTCCCGTCCACGGTTCCGATCAGCGTGCGGGTCGGCTCCGAGCCCAGGATCGGGCGGTTGGCGAGGCTCTCCTGGTTCTGCATCACGACCGTGGAGTTGATCGCCGTGTTCTCGGCCACGGCCCATGTGCCCGAGGCGCCCCACAGGGCGGTGGGCGCCAGGTTGAACAGCGGCGCCACCTCGAAGCTGATGTCGATGGACTGGTTCGGATGGCGCTCCGCGAGGCCAGCCGGGTCGCTGAACACGACGCGGCCGAAGTCGTAGAAGAACTGGTAGTCGGTGCCGCGGACGAGGGTCGCGCCGCCCATCGTGATCTCCTCCGAGCCCTCGATGATGTTCGCCGCCCCCAGCTCGACTTCGCCGCTGATCCCGCCCCTCGAGAGGTACGTCGCCTCGACGAAGTAGACCTGGTCTTCCAGCGCGGTGCGGCTGCCGTCGGCGTTGAAGTAAAGGGTCCGGTTCGGGCGCTCGAGTGGGATCACCGCACCCGACTCGTCGACCGGCTCGAAGAACGGCCGCACCGCCGGGAAGACCAGGTAGTCCGACCCGCCGAAGGGGTCGCGCAGGATCCGCGGCACGTTGACGCGGCTGTTGGCGTCGCTGACGCCGAAGATCTGCACGTACTTCCGCGACTCGCCATCGATAGACTCGAAGGTCTGCTTTAGGTCCCGGTTCCCGCGATAGATGGTCAGGTCCAGCGAGGTCAGCTGGATCTCGGGTTCGCGCAGCGAGTAGACGTTCCGCAGCGTGTAGTCCCAGGTGAAATCGAGCGTGTCCGGGTTGATCGGCTTGATGAGCTTGAGCTCGAGCTCGCTGGCGCCCTGCTCGGATCCGACCTGCACTCCGCCCTGCGTCTCGTACGACACCGCCAGCACCTCGGTGTCGTCGATCTGCCGCTTGAGCTGGATGATGACCTGATCGGTCACGACGTAGTCGTCGCCCTCGACGAGCAGATCGAAGAACCCGGTGTGCGCCTGATCCGGAAGGGTGTCGGGATGGGTGGGATCGATGCGCGCGACGCCGGGCTTGGAGGCGTTCTCGCGGTTGTTGGTCACGTTCCCGTCGTCGAGCCAGACGTTGAGCGTGCTTGGCACCGGCGTGGACTGTGCGTTGGCGAGCCGCGTGCCGAGGTTCGGGTATTCCAGCCGCCGCGAGGCCAGCGAGTCGGGGTGGAACAGCAGGAAGAAGCGGTCGTCGAGGAACTGGGTGTCCTTGATCTCGAGGGTGACCTCCTGCTCGATCCCCTCGCCCTGCGGGGCTATCGAGAGCGTGCGTACCGAGGACTGGCCCTCCTTGCGCGATCCCAGGAAGCGCAGGTCCACCGGCCCGAGCTGGGTCACGGCCTGCGCCCCGAACGTCCCCCGCGCCACTCCGGCGCCCAGGAATCGCGACGGCGGCAGGATGACGCGGATGTCGCCGGCCTCGACTTTCTTGACGATCTCGTCTTCGGTGCCCGTGTACGTCGCCGTGATGAGCTGCTTCGACTCGAGCTCGCGCGAGGAGTTGAAATCGACGGCCACGTCGAGCTTGGTGCCGACCGTGCCCAGGATCCTGAGATCGAGGATCTCGTCCAGATCGAGATCGAAGCCTCCCACGACCTGCCGCAGGAGCTCGGAGCGCAGGTCAGGGTTCTGGGTGGCGCGTGAGCCGAGCGCGCTCAGGTGGAGCTTTCCCTGGACGTCGAAGTCGGAACCCTCGCCGAACACCTTGGCCAGCGGCGCCGGGACCTTGAGCGGGTTCTCGAGCTCCGGGATGAGGCCCTGCGCCTCCCGCTCCCTGCCCGACAACCGCTCGGCGATCGTCGCGGTCCAGAGCCGCGAGCGGCGCCTGTCGCGCTCCTCGGAAAGGAACTGCCGCAGATCGTCTCCGTCCACGACCGGCAGGCGCTCGCCGGTGATCTCCGTGAAACGGCGACTCGCGTCGGTCACGATGCCGAGTCGCGGATCGAACCAGACGCTCGGCGCTTCGGGGAGCGCGGCCAGCTCGCTGGCCAGCGGCGTCGGACGGAACGAGACGGAGGGCGTGCGGGGGTGCACGATCTCCTGCGCGCGCGCCGGCGCGGCCAGCGCGAGCGCCGCGGCGACGGCCACGAGGGCGCCGAAACAGCCAGGGGAAGCGGGAGCGGTTCGGTTCATTCCGGGGTAGAAGGGATCGTCGGGGTCCGCTTGTGACGGTCCCGAACGGGGGTTAGCTTGGGCTGCGATTTACCGACCTGAAAGGACCGTAACCTTCGCTCCGGATTTGGGATAGGAGAACTGGCAGAGAGTGCCTGAATATAGGATTCACCCCCTCGGAGGCAAGCCGTGAGAGCCTCCGGTAGGGGGATGCCGCCGCCTGGCTCTCCGCGATGAGCCGCTGGCGGGAACTGTTCAGCGCGCGGACCCTCTCCACGTACGCACTTCGCGAGCACTTCGGTCCCTTCGCCTTCGCTCTGACCGTCTTCACGTTCATCATGTTGATGAACCAGGTTGCGCGGCAGTTCCAGAACCTGGCCGGCAAGGGACTCGGCGCGAACGTCATCGTGGAAGTGTTCGTGCTCTCGATACCGCTGTCGGTGGCGATCACGATTCCGATGGCCGTGCTGGTGGCCACGATGGCTGCGTTCGGCCGCCTCGCCGGCGACAACGAGATCACGGCCATTCAGGCCAACGGAGTCGGGTTCCACCAGCTTCTGGCTCCCGCCGTGGGCGCCGCCCTGGCGCTCACCCTCTTCACGTTCTGGTTCAACGACAACGTGCTCCCCGAAAGCAACCATCGGCTCAGCCAGCTGATGATGGAGATCCAGCGGGCCAAGCCGACGGTTGTCCTACAGGAGAAACGAATCGTCGATCCTACCGGTTTGGGAGAGTATCGGATCCTCCCTGACCGTATTGATCGTACCACGAACATGATGTACGGCGTGCGGATCTTCGACACGACCGATCTGCAGATCCAGCGGACGATCCTGGCGGACTCGGGGCGCATGGACTACACGGCCGGGGGCGAGGATGCCGTGCTGACGCTCTGGCACGGCACGATCCACAACCGCAACGTCTCCAACCAGGGCGAGTACGAGCGCCTCGGTTTCGTCCAGCAGAAGCTCGTGCTGGAAGGCGTCGGCACGAAGATAGAACGCGCCGCCGAGCTGGCCGGTATGCGCAGCGATCGTGAGATGAACCTCGAGACTCTGATGGACAACGTGCACGTCGAGGAGCAGAAGATCCGCTCGGCGCGCCAGGAGCTGGCGCGGGCCGTGGAGCGGCACGTCGCCACGTTGTTCGACGACAGCCTGGCGGTCGCGCATATCGACTCCTCGGCCATGACGGCCCGCACGGACAGTCTCGCTCCGGCGATCGTCGAAGACACCGACATCGGTTTCGACCGAACGCTGGACGAGCAGCGTTACCGCATGTCGATGGTCTCGCGTCTTCACGACGGCATCGACTATGCCGCCCGGCAGCGGAACAAGTTCCTGGTCGAGTACCACAAGAAGTACGCGATCCCCGTCGCCTGCTTCGTGTTCGTCCTGATCGGAGCGCCGCTCGGCGTCCGGGCCCGGCGGGGAGGTCTCGGCTTCGCGATGGGGATGAGCACGCTCGTGTTCGTGTTCTACTACCTGGCGCTGACCGGCGGCGAGAACCTGGCCGACCGGCGTCTGCTGCCGCCCTGGCTGGGGATGTGGATCTCGAACATCGTGTTCTTCGCGTTCGGGATGTGGCTGCTCCGGCGGACCGCCCGCGAAACCGCGGGCCGCCGCTGGCGGGTGCCTGACTGGTGGCCGCGCTGGCTGGGCGGCCCGGGTCGCGGGGAGCGGGCGAGCCCGGACGCGCGGGCGGCCGTGGCGCAGGGGGCGAACACGCTCTGATGCTGCTCCTGCGCCGGCTCGACCGCTACGTCACGGGGCGCTTTCTGGCCACGCTCGCGCTCGCCCTCACCGCCCTGACCGTGATCTTCGTCCTGATCCACATCATGGATCACGTCGACGTGTACATCGACCACGACACGCCGTGGTCCACCGTCGGCCGGTACTACCTGCTGCAGATGCCCTACAACACGTTGCTCACGCTCCCCATGGCCGTCCTGATCGCCACCATCATCTCGATCGGCGAGATGGGCCGCCACGGCGAGCTCACGGCGATGAAGTCGAGCGGTCTCAGCCTGTACCGCATCACGCTGCCGCTCATGGCCGTAGGACTGGCGCTGACGCTCGGCGTGCTCTTTCTCGGGGAGACCATCGTGCCGCGGCTCAACGAGCAGAGCAACGAGGTCTACGAGGAGGAGATCCTCGACCAGCCCGGCGACTTCGAGGACTTCCGCGGGAACTTCGTGTACCAGAACCCCGAAGGATACACGTACCTGGTGCGCTCGATGTTCGTCAACGACTCGGGCGGCGGGTCCGCGGACCAGGTGGAGATCCAGCGCGAGATGGAGGATGGGACCTTCGTGCGGATCAACGCCCCGCAGATGACGTGGGAGCAGGGCGGGGGCCAGTGGGTGCTACAGAACGGCGAGCTGCGGGTCTTTCCGGGCCACGCCGGCGCCGCGGATTCCGTGACCGCCGACTCCGCCGGTGCGACGGGTTCCGCAGGGGCGGATTCGGCGGCGCCGGACGCGGCGCGACAGGCCGCGGCCGCACCGGCGAGCGCGGACACTTCCGCCGAAGCCGGCGCAGCGGTGACCACCAGACCGATCGACGAGCGCATGTACACGTTCATGATCCTGCGCTCTCCGGGGTTGTCGGACTCCCCGCAGGAGCTCCTGGTGGAGAGCAAGGAGCCCGAGGAGATGGGCTACGAGGACCTGGTCCGCTACATCGACGACCGCGAGCGGCTGGGGGCCGACACCCGTCAGGAGATGGTCGACCTGCACATGAAGATCGCCTACCCGTTCGCGAACTTCGTGATCCTCATCTTCGGGATCGCTCTGGTGGGGTCCGCCTCCCACGCGAGCCGCCAGAGCGGCACGGTCGGCTTCGGCCTCGCCCTCTTCCTGACGATTATCTTCTGGGGGTTCCTGAGGGTCGGGCAGGGGATCGGCTACGGCGGCGGCCTGCCGCCGGTCGCCGCCGCCTGGCTCGCCAACGGGATCTTCGGCCTGGTCGGGCTCGCGCTCCTGGCGCGAGCCCGGACTTGAACCGGGGCGCTACAGAGCGACTCCAGCGCGTCTGGAGTCCATGACGACCGCTGACCGGTTTTTCGATGCACGTGCGTGGAACGAGCTACCGGAAGCCCCCGAGCCGCGTTTCGATCGCCGCGCATAGGACATGTCCGAGGAGGAGGTGCGCTTCCTGGATCCGCGCCGCGTCGTCCGAGGGGACCGCGACCCGGGCGTCGCAGACCTCCGCCAGCGGGCCGCCGCGGCCGGTGAACGCGAACGTCGCGATCCCCCGCTCGCCGGCGGCGTGCGCGGCGCGGACGACGTTCTCCGAACGGCCGCTGGTCGACAGGAGCACAAGCGCGTCGCCGGGCTGGCCGATCGCCTCGACCTGGCGTGAGAAGACGTCGTCGAACGAATAGTCGTTCGCGCACGCTGTCAGGAAGGAGGTGTCGGTCGTCAGCGCGATCGCCGCGTAGGGAATCCGGTCGTCGGTGAAGCGGCAGGTGAGCTCGGTGGCCAGGTGCTGGCACTGGGCCGCGGAGCCGCCGTTGCCGGCGAACAGGATCTTGTGCCCGCTTTCGAGCGCCGCCACGCAGCCCGCGGCGATCCGCTCGAGCGCGGGTCCCGCCTCCGCCGCGAGCGCGCCCGTCACCTCGCTCAGGGACGCGGCCGCCTCGGCGAGGCCGCCGCCGGCGGGGACCGCGGCCGGCCGCTCAGAAGCCTTCTTCATCGCCCTCTCCGGAATCCACGCCGCGCGCCGCGCGCGCCGCCAGCGCGAAGAGCTCGTTCGTGTCGTGATCGGCGTTCGGATGGTCGCTCAGGCGCGGGTCGGGTTCCGTGACGAAGTTGGCGTCTTGCGCCGATCGCGCTTCCGGCGCCGCGCCCGGCGGGCCCGCGAACGCCCTTCGCCAGGCGCCGGCCAGCTCGTCCCACGGTCCCCCGGGATCCTCCGCGCCGGCCGGGCCCAGGCCGCACGCGACCACTGCGGGCCAGGCGGGACGCGGCCACTCGGAGCCCAGGTGCTTCCATGGCCCGCCGTCGCCGAACGCGGCGGCGAGCGCCTGGAATGCGAGGGCCAGTCGCGCGGCGTCGAGCGAGGACAGCGCCTCGTGCGCGCCGGCGATCAGCCCATCGGACGCGAGGAGCGGTAGCGCCGGGCCGTCCGCGGTCCTGGCCTTGCCCTCCGCGCTCGCCGCGTCGTCGCTCCCGGCTGCGTCGCCCGCGCGCTCTTCGCTCGCCGCGATGCTCCGGCGCGCCGCCTCCAGCGCGCCCGCGAGCGCGCCGATCGCGATCCCCCACGCGAGCGCCTCCCTCTCCGGCCACCCCGCGCGCCGGACCGACGTGCCCGCCAGGGCAGCCGCCCATGGCGCGCCGGCGGAGCAGGACGAGGCCATCTCGGCGGAGAGCTCCTGCGGCATCGTGAACGCGGACAGCCAGCTCGCGAGCGCCTCCGCGAAGGCGTCGACGGCCGCAGGTGGCGCGGTGCTGCCGGCGGAGCTCACTCGCCCACCAGACCGCCGACGATCTCGGGCGCCCTCTCGAGCGCCTCGTCGATCCGGCCCACGTCCTTGCCACCCGCCTGCGCCATGTGCTTCTTGCCGCCGCCGCCCCCGCCGATGAACGCGGCGAGCTCGCGGACGACCCGCGGCGCGTCGAGCCTCCCGGCCTTGATCAGATCGTCGGTCACGACCGTGAGGAGGTGCGCTTTGCCCTCCATCTCCGCGCCGATCACGCCGACCCCCGACGCGAGACGGTTCCGCACCGCGTCGCCGATCGCGCGCAGATCGTCCATGGAGACGGGGTGGGCGCGGAGGGTCAGCACCTGGAAGCCGTCCACCATCGTGGTGCGCTCACCTCCCTCGTCGCCACCCGCGTGCGCCTGCTTCCTCGCCGCCTCGAGGCTCCGCTCGGCCTCGCGCTTCTCCTCGACCAGCCGCTCGATCCGCGCCGGCAGCTCGTCGGGCGATACGCGAAGCTTCGCCGCGGCCTCGGCGAGAAGCGCCTCGCGGCGCCGCGTCTCGTCGATCGCGCGCATTCCGGTCACGACCTCGATCCGCCGCACCCCCGCCGCGGCGCTAGACTCGGAGACGATCCGGACCAGCCCTATCTGGCCTGTACTGTCCACGTGGCAACCCCCGCAGAGCTCCACGGATGCGCCCTCCCCGATCGTAACGACGCGCACCGTGTCTCCGTACTTCTCGCCGAAGAGGGCCATCGCGCCGCGGGCGCGCGCCTCGGCGATCGGGACGATCTCCTTGGTCACCGGCAGGTCGGCGAGCACCCAGCGGTTGGCCTCGTCCTCGATCGCCTCCAGTTCCGCCGGGCCGAGCGCAGTCGGGCTCGAGAAGTCGAACCGCATGCGCTCGGGGGCGACTAGCGAGCCCGCCTGACGCACGTGATCGCCGATCCGCTTTCGCAAAATCGCGTGGAGCACGTGGGTCACCGTGTGGTGGCGCTCGATGTCCGCGCGGCGCTCCGCGTCCACCGTCGCGCGCACGGCCGCGCCCTCGACCACCTTGGAGGACTCACCCTCGGCCAGCTCGGCGAGGGGAATGAATACGTCACCCCCGCGACGCACATCGACGACGCGCAGAGTGAATCCATTCCCCTCGATTGTGCCCGTATCGGTCACCTGCCCCCCACCCGTTGCGTAGAAGGGGTTCTCCTGCAATACAAGCCAGATGCGACCGTCAGTCTTCTCAACGGCCTCGATTGCGGTATTCACATCCAGGCTTTCGTAGCCAACAAATCTGGATGGGCGGCTGATCAAGACTTCTGGTGGATGCCCAGTGATCATGATCTCGGCAGTTCCCGGCGTTACGAATTGGCTTCCCGCACGAGACAGCTCGCGCTGGCGTTCCATCGCCATCGCATAGCCCGCGTGGTCGATGCCATGGCCGCGCTCACGCGCGATCAGCTCCGTCAGGTCGGGCGGAACGCCATAGGTATCGAAAAGGCGGAATACGGCATCGCCAGGCACGGGCTCACCAGGACCGAGCTTCGAAAGCTCCTCGTCGAGTATCCCCATGCCCCGGTCGATCGTCAGGAGAAATCTCTCCTCTTCGGCGCGGAGGATAGATACGATGCTCGACTCGTGGTCGAGGAGTTCGGGATATGCCGAGCCCATTGTGGACACGACAACTGGCGCAATTTCGTAGAATACCGGCTCGGACACGTCCAGTAGCCAGTAGTGCCGCACCGCGCGGCGGATGATCCGCCGCAGGACATAGCCGCGGCCCTCGTTCGAGGGATACACGCCGTCGGCGGTCAGGAAGGCGGCCGCGCGCACGTGGTCGGCGAGAACGCGGAACGAAACGCCCGTCTCCCCTTCGGCTTCGTACGCGCGTCCGATCCGCGCCGCGATCGCGTCGAGGATAGGCGTAAAGAGATCGCTCCCGTAGTTGGAATAGCTGCCCTGGACGACTGCGGCGATCCGCTCGAGCCCCATGCCGGTGTCGACCGAGGGCTTCGGCAGCGGCGTCAGCGTGCCGTCCGCCGAGCGGTCGAACTGCATGAAGACGAGGTTCCAGATCTCGAGGAAGCGCTCCTCGTTGTCGGCGGGAGTCCCGTCCCCGTGCTCCGGACCGAAGTCCCAGAAGATCTCCGAGCACGGCCCGCAGGGGCCGGTCTCGCCCATCGCCCAGAAGTTGCTCTCGTCGCCCAGCCTGAGGACGCGCTCTGCCGGAATCGGCGTGACCTGGGGCCAGAGCCTTGCGGCCTCGTCGTCGTCGTTATGAACGGTGGCCCACAGGCGGTCGGCGGGAAGTCCCAGCTCGACG
>JAICQP010000229.1 GCA_025937815.1 Gemmatimonadota bacterium | reverse complement strand
TCGGCGGGCACGGTCCTGGTCCAGGCGCGCAGCGGCGCGGACGCGATCACGTTCGCGATCGAGGTGGCGAGCGACCCGAACCAGGGCGCCACGTTCGTGAAGCTCGGCGGGGACACGCAGTCCGCGACGGTGGGCGCGATCCTGCCCCAGCCGTTCACGGTCCAGGTGCGGAACCCCGACGGCCTGCCGGTCGACTCGATTCCGGTGACGTTCACGATCCAGTTCGCACAGGGGGACTCGGCCAAGCTGGCCACCGACCCGAGCGCCTTCGGGGGCGGTGACGGAGGGGTACCGGGCGAGAGCGGCCACCAGGTGGTGGTCCAGACCGACGCCGCTGGGACGGCGCGCGCGTGGTTACGCCTCGGCACCCTGGCCGGCGGCCACACGGTCAGCGCGACCGCGCTGATCGGCCCCGCCGGAGCGCAGTCCGAGCAGACCGTCAACTTCACGGCCAACGCGCTGCCCAGCGCCCGGGCCTCCCAGCTCGTCATCATCTCGGGCGACGATCAGACGGTGCCGATCGACACGCTCTTCGCGGCCGGGTCGCCCCTGAACCGGACGCGGGATCCGAACCCGTTCGTGGTGCAGGCGGTGGACGCCTTCGGCTCGCCGGTATCGGGCGTGGCCGTCCAGTGGCGGGTGTCGGACGGCGGCGGCACGATGTTCGCCTTCACGACGTTCACCGACGCGCTGGGCTTCGCCACCAACTCGCTCTTCGGGCCGACCGAAGGCCATAACGCGGTCGTCGCGATCGCGCCGGGCACGGGCCCAGTCACCTTCGACGTGAACGGCGAGCTGATCGCCGAGCCCGTAGAAGGAGGGGGTGGAGACGACGAGGGTGGCGGGGGCGGCTGATCCTCGCCGGAAACCAGCAATCGAGTGGAAAACGGAACGGGGCGCCAACGGCGCCCCGTTTCCTTTAGCGGAGGTCGGTGAAAACGGCCGATCTTCCGCGATGCACTCCTCGCGTCTTCCTGCGGCGTACAAGTCCGTTGTACGGATGAAAGGGCTTGCCAGCAACCTCAGAGGTCGGTTTCACCGACCGACCTCCGGTGGGCGGGATTCGGAAGCGCATGATAGCTTAGGACTTCCATGAGCGCGAAACGAACATCCAAGTCCGCCCGCCAGGGCGCTCGCCGGGGGTCCGGCGCCCCGAACCTGGTGATCGTCGAGTCGCCGGCGAAGGCGCGGACGATCGAGCGCTACCTGGGCCCGGAGTTCGTGGTCGAGGCGTCGATCGGGCACGTGCGGGATTTGCCACGCGGGGCCAAGGAGGTGCCGGCACGATTCAAGGGCGAGCCCTGGGCGCGGCTCGGGGTCAACGTGGACGAGGGGTTCGAGCCGATCTACGTGACGGTGCCCGGCAAGTCCGAGCAGATCACGCGGCTGCGCCGGCTCCTCGAGGGCGCCGATACGCTGTGGCTGGCGACCGACGAGGATCGCGAGGGTGAGGCGATCAGCTGGCACCTGACCGAGCTCCTCAAGCCGCGCGTCCCGGTCCGCCGGCTCGTCTTCCACGAGATCACCCGCGAGGCGATCGAGCGGGCACTGGAGAGCCCGCGCGGCATCGACGAGGGGCTGGTCCGCGCCCAGGAGGCGCGGCGCATCCTCGACCGGCTCTACGGCTACGAGGTGTCGCCGCTCCTGTGGCGCAAGATCGGTCCCAAGCTCTCCGCGGGCCGCGTCCAGAGCGTCGCCGTCCGGCTCGTCGTCGAGCGCGAGCGGGAACGCCGGCGGTTTCGCTCCGCGAGCTGGCACGACCTGCTCGGCCGCTTCCGCCCCGGCGACGAAGGGCGCGCGGAGTCCGCCGCGCGCGCGGGCGAGGCGTTCGAGGCCGCCCTCGTGGCGGCGGACGGCAAGCGCGTCCCGACGGGCCGCGACTTCGATCCCGCGACCGGGCACCCGAAGTCCGAGGACCAGCTCTTGCTCCTCGACGAGGCTGGCGCGGCAGCCCTCGCCGACCGCCTCGAGGGCGCCGCGTTCCGGGTCACGGAGGTCAAGGAGAAGCCGTACACATCGCGGCCCGCGCCGCCCTTCACGACCAGCACGCTCCAGCAGGAGGCGAACCGCAAGCTCGGCTTCTCCGCGCGGCGCACGATGCGAATCGCCCAGAGCCTCTACGAGAACGGGCACATCACGTACATGCGGACCGACTCCACGAACCTGGCCCAGGTCGCGGTCGAAGCTGCGCGGGAACTGGTGCGGGGAGAGTACGGCGACGCGTACCTGCCCGCTCAGCCCCGCATCTACCAGTCGAAGGTCAAGAACGCCCAGGAGGCCCACGAGGCGATCCGCCCGGCCGGCCATCCGTTCGAGCTGCCGGAGGCGCTCGAGGGGGATCTCTCGGCCGAGGAGTTCCGCCTCTTCGAGCTGATCTGGAAGCGAACGGTGGCGAGCCAGATGTCGGACGCGCGCGGCCGGCGCATGACGATCTCCATCGAGGGGGGAGGAGCGACGTTCGAGGTGCGTGGAAAGACGATCGACTTCCCCGGATACCTGCGCGCGTACGTGGAGGGGAGCGACGATCCGGACGCCGAGCTGGCGGACCAGGAGACGCTGTTGCCGCCGGTCCGCGAGGGCCAGGCGCTCGATTGCCTCGCCCTCGAGGTGAAGGGCCACACGACCCAGCCCCCTCCGCGCTACACCGAGGCGTCGCTCGTCCAGGCCCTCGAGCAGCTCGGCATCGGGAGGCCCAGCACGTATGCCTCGATCCTGGAGACGATCCAGGAGCGCGAGTACGTGTTCAAGAAGGGGAACGCGCTGGTGCCGACGTGGGTGGCGATCTCGGTCGTGCGGCTCCTGGAGCGCCACCTGCCGGGGTTGGTC
>JAICQP010000096.1 GCA_025937815.1 Gemmatimonadota bacterium | reverse complement strand
GGAAGGAGCTTCTCCACCTCGTAGCCGATCTCCTCGTCGGCCGCCGCGAGCCGATAGTCCACCCGCACCGTCGTGGGCAGGCCCAGATCCGGGTCGAAGGCGACCTCGATCTCCTCCGCCCCGCGATCGATGGCCTCCTCGAGAAAATCGAACAGGCCGTCCACGGTCGGAAACACCGCCTGCCATTCCGGGGAGACCGGGTCACCGGAAAGGAAGTAGAGCCACTCGACCGGCTCGCCCTCCAGGACGTTGAGCACCACGAGGCCCGCGCCCTCGGGAGCGCAGAAGCAGATTCGGCTGAACGTCAGCTGGTAGTCTTCGATCCGCCTGGCCGCCCACTTCGCCCGCTGGGTGGCGATCTCCGCGCGGAGCTCCGCGTGCCGCGCCACGATCAGTTCCTCGATCGCGTAGCCGAACTCGTCGTCCACCGCGTCGGGAAACGGATCGACGGAAAGGGTGCGCGGAAAGCCGAGCTCGTCGTCGTAATCGACCTCGACGTCCGCTCCCGCGAGGAGCACCTCCTCGATCAGGTCGAAGAGGCCCTCGACGTCCGGGTACGTCTGAGGGAGGGCTTCGACCGGCTCGCCGTTGGAGGCCAGGCTGACGGTCTTCTCTCCCCCCGAAACCGTCACGACCACCGCAAGCGCGGATGCAGGAAGGCACTCGCCGCACGTCCGCCGCATGGCGAACTCGTAGTCCGAGATCCCGCTCGCCTGCCAGGCCTCGATGGCTGCGGACAGGCGGGCGAGGGGATTCTCCTCCTCGTCCGGCCCGGAGACCGAACAGGCTCCGGCCAGCAGGCAAACCGTGGTCAGGCTGGCGATCTTCATCGCAGGGAAAACTCGTTCCGGGGCGTGCAGGTTGCCATCCGCGGCCCACTGTGGGGGCGGTGGCCTCAGCCTTGCTCGAGCCGCAGGCCCGAACGGAACCACTCGCCTATGCCACCGGCCATCGACCACACGTTCGTGTACCCCATGCGCTGGAGGGCGTCCGCGGCGAGCGCCGAGCGGTGACCGCCTCCGCAGTAGAGGACGATCTCCTCACCGGTATCCGGGATGGCGCGCTCGATGTCCCGCTCGATCACGCCCTTCCCCATCCAGTTGGCCCCCGGGATCCGGCCGCGCGCCCATTCGCTCTGCTCGCGCACGTCGATGAGGTAGAAGCGCTCGCCGGCTTCCATCCGGCGCTGGATCTCGGCCACGCTCGTCTCGCGAATCCGGGCGCGCGCCTCTTCGACCAGTCCCTCGAAGCGGCTCATCCGGCGAGGAATCCCATTGCGGCCCCTAGATATCGAACAGGGTAGGCTCGCCCCGGTCCGGGCCGCCGCCGACGCGCGCCGGTGGCTCGAGGATCGCCTGCCGGGCCGCCCGCCGGAACAGCGAGCGCCCGAGCGAGCGGACGTACGGGCCCTGGCCCTCGTCGATCCCCTCGAGATGCGTGCGCGCGGTCGCGACCTTGGAGTCGAGGTTGTCGACGAAGTGGAGGACCAGCGCCTCGATCGTCCGCGGCTGCACGGGGCTCCCCCACTCGAGCTCTCCCTGATGGCTGAGGACGAGGTGACCCAGGTCGACCGCGATCTCGCGCGGAAATCCCGGGATCGACGCGATCCGCTCGCGCACCATCGCATAGCCCAGCGGTATGTGGCCCAGCAGCGTGCCTTCCTCGGTGTACGGAAATCCCGGCTCCACTGCGATCTCCACTGTCTTGCCGATGTCGTGGAGGAACGCTCCGGCGATGAGGAGGTCGCGGTCGAGATCTCCGTAGTGTCCGGCGGCCGACGCGCAGAGGCGCATCACCGAAAGGGTATGCTCCGCCAGCCCGCCGACGTAGGCGTGGTGATTGACCTTGGCGGCGGGAGCGGCCGCGAACGCCGCGGCGAACTCGCGGTCGTCGAGGAACGCGCGCACGAGGCGCGCCATCCACGGATCGGCGAGCGTCCCCGCCAGCTCCCGGATGCCGGCCAGCGAGACCTCGCCGGGAACCGGCCCGCGGCGCAGGAAATCCTCCGGGTCCACGACGTCCGACCAGGGCTCCGCGCCGGCGACCTTGAGCTGGAGATCCCCGCGGAAATCCTCGACCGCGCCGCGGACGCGGGCATAGCCCCCCTCCTGGAGCACGCCGAGGATCTTCTCCACTTCGTCCCAGACCATCGCGGTGACGGCGCCGGTGCGGTCGACGAGCCGGAGGCGCAGGTAGGGGCGCTCGTCGCGCGCGACGCGCCGCTCCACGCGCTCCACGCAGAAGAGCTCCTCCACCGTGTCGCCCACCACGAGGTCGGCGCAGAACACGCGCTTGCGATAGACGGCGCTCACGTCCGCTGTCCGGCTCGCGCCGCCAGGCCGTCGTTCGCCACCCGGCCGCCGGCGAGCGTGTACACCGGTCGGCCGCGGAGCCGCCAGCCCGCGAACGGCGTGTTCCTGCTCCGCGAGCGGAATCGCTCAGGGTCGACGACCCATTCCGATTCCGTGTCGAAAGCGGCCAGATCGGCCCGCGCCCCCGCCCGGATCCGCGGCTGCTCGATGCCCATGACGCGCGCAGGGTCTGCGCTCAGGCGCCGCACGAGCGTACTAAGCGGCAGCGATCCGTTGAGGACGAGATCGGTATAGAGGAGCGCGAACGCGGTCTCGAGGCCGATGACACCGAACGGGGCGTCCTCGAGGCCGCGGCGCTTCGCGGCGTCGGCATGCGGCGCGTGATCCGTGGCGACGCAATCGATCGTCCCGTCGGCGAGCGCCGCGCGCACCGTTTCCCGGTCGGCCGCGGTCGCGAGCGGCGGGTTCATCTTGGCATCGGCCCCGCACGTCGCGACCGCTTCGACAGTGAGGACCAGGTGGTGCGGCGTGGCCTCCGCGGTGACGGCCAACCCCTCGGCCTTCGCCCCGCGCAGGAGCTCGACAGAGTGCGCGGTGGACACGTGGCAGACATGGAGCCGCCCGCCGGTGCGGGCCAGCGCCGCGAGATCGCGCGCGACCGCCTCGCTCTCGGCATCGGCCGGAATCCCGGCCACGCCGAGGCGCCGGGCGAGCGGACCGGCGAAGATGGATCCGCCCGCGGATCGCTCTAGGACCTCGCAGTGGTCCGCCAGCGGGACTCCCGCGTCGCGCGCGCGGCCTAGCACCTCGGGCAGGACGTCATCGGGGATCGGCCGGCCGTCGTCGGAGATCGCCACCGCTCCGGCCGCGACCAGCGCCGCCGCGTCGGTGGGCGTCTCGCCGCGGGAGCCGATCGTCGCGGCCGCGATCGGATGCACGCGGACCGGACCCGCCTCGGCCGCGCGCTCGATGACGATCCGGACGAGCTCGGGGCTGTCGATGACCGGCGTCGTGTTCGGCATCGCGCAGACGGCGACGAAGCCCCCCGCGGCCGCGGCGCCCGTTCCGGTCGCGATCGTCTCCTTCTCTTCCTGTCCCGGCTCCCGCAGATGGACGTGGGGATCGACGAGACCGGGGGTCAGGAGCATCCCCCCCAGATCGACGACCTCGACGCCCGGCCCTTCCGGGATCGACACCCCCACGCGCTCGATCCGGCCCTTCCGCACGAGCACGTCCGCCGGACCGTCCAGTCCTTCCAACGGATCCACCACCCGGGCGCCGCGCAGGAGGAGCGCCGGGGCGCTCACGGTCCCTTCTCCGGCGCGGGATCCGCTTCCGCCAGGACGGAGAGGACCGCCATCCGCACCGCCACGCCGGCCCGCACCTGGGTCCATACTTCCGTGCGGCCGGAATCGATGACCTCGCCGTCGATCTCCACGTCGCGGTTGAACGGGCCGGGATGGAGGACGAGGGTGTCCTCGCGAAGTCGCTCCACGCGCTCGCGCGTGAGGCCGAACTTCTGCCGGTACGCGGCCCGATCGGGCACCGCCTCGCCGGCGACGAATCGCTCCCGCTGGATGCGGAGCGTCATGACCGCATCGGCGTCCTCGAGTGCGCCGTCGAGATCCTCGACGACGGTCGCCCCCGGCCAGCCCACGGCCTCGGGCAGCAGGTGCCGCGGCCCGCAGAGGGTCGCGCTCCCGCCGAGCGCGTGGAAGCCGTGCACCGCGGAGCGCGCCACCCGGCTGTGGAGCACGTCGCCGACGATGACGATCCGGCGCCCCTCGAGCTCGCCCCAACGGCGACGCATGACCAGGAGGTCCAGAAGCCCCTGGGTGGGGTGCTCGCCGGTCCCGTCGCCCGCGTTCACGACATGCGCGCCGGGCAGCTCGTCGGCGAGCCGCGCGGGTGCGCCGACCTCGGGGTGGCGCACGACGAAGACGTTCACGCCCATCGCCTGAAGCGTACGGCCCGTGTCGGACAACGTCTCGCCCTTGATCAGGCTGAGTCCCTCGTTCCCCACCGACAGGTGCTCGGCGCCCAGCCTCTCCTCGGCGATCTCGAACGAGCACCGTGTCCGGGTCGACGGCTCGAGGATCAGGTTGACGACGCTCAGCCGGGCGATCGCCGGTGTCCTCTTCGCGCGCCAGCCGGCGGTCCCCGCCGCCTCCCAGCTCGATTCCGCCCGATCCAGAAGATCGCCGATCTCCCCCGCGTCGAGCCCTGCCAGGCCGAGCAGATGGGGTCGGCGGAACCTCATCCCTTCGCCACACCCCTGTCGGTCAGCTCGACCTCCCAGGTTCCGTCCAGCTCCTCCACCTTGACCTTGACCTGCTGGCTCTGCGACGTGGGCACGTTCTTCCCCACGAAGTCCGCGCGGATCGGGATCTCGCGGTGCCCGCGGTCGACGAGCACCGCCAGCAGGATGCGCCGCGGCCGGCCGAAGTCCATGATCTCGTTGAGCGCCGCGCGCACTGTGCGACCCGTATACAGGACGTCGTCGACGAGAACGATGACCTTCCCCTCCACGTCGAAGGGGATGTCGGTCTTCTGGACGATGGCCTGGTCGGCGATCGTCTCGAGATCGTCCCGGTAGAGTGTGATGTCGATCACGCCGATGTCGGGCCGCGTCCCCTCGCTGCGCTCGATCTCGTCCGCGATTCGTTCGGCAAGTTGCGCGCCGCGCCGCTGAATCCCCAGGATCGCGAGGCTCTCCACGCCGTGATTGACCTCCACGATCTCGTGCGCGATGCGGGTCAGCGCCCGCTCGATCGCCCGGGCGTCCATCGTGATCGTTCCCACGCCCTCCTCCTTCAGAAGTTGCAAAAAAAAGCCCTTCCGGCCCGGGCCGGAAGGGACGGTTGGATCCGGTACGGCGATTTCACCTCTATGCCTCGCGGGGCCGATGTGACGGATCGATCGCAACGTACCTTGCGCTCTCGCGCAGTGTCAAGAAATCGACGCGTGTCGACGCGTCGACGCTTTCGTCCAATCAGCCCGGGCCGGGCACCGGATCGGGCGGCGGCTCCCCTCCGATCACCGCGCGCAGGTTTCGCGCGACGACCTCAGCCATTCGCTCCCGCGTGGCCACCGTCGCCGACCCGACGTGCGGCAGGAGCACCGTGCGCGGCGAGGCCGCGAGTCGCGGGTGGACGTCGGGCTCGCGTTCGTGGACGTCGAGGCCCGCCCCGAGGAGCTGTCCGCCCTCGAGCGCGTCGGCCAGCGCCTCCTCGTCGACGATCGGCCCGCGGGCGGTGTTGACCAGGATCGCGTCGGACCGCATGTGCGCGAGCCGCTGTGCGTCGAGGAGGTGACGCGTCTCGTCGGTGAGCGGCAAGTGTATGGAGACGACGTCGGCGACCCCCAGCGCCTCGCGGAGCTCCAGCCTCCGGGCCTCCAGCTCTCGCTCGAGCGCGGGGCGCGCGCTTCGGCTCCAGTAGACGACACGCATGCCGAACGCGCGTCCCCGGCGCGCGACCGCCTCCCCGATCCGCCCCAGGCCGAGGATCGCCAGCGTGCCGCCGGTCAGCTCCCTGCCGAGGAGCTGGCGCGGGTGCCAGCCTGCCCACTGCCCGGAGCGCGCCAGCCGATCCGCCTCGAGCAGCCGGCGGGCGACGGCGAGGATCAGCGCCCAGGTCAGATCGGCGGTCGCATCCGTCAGTACGTCCGGCGTATGGGTGACCGCCACCCCGCGGCGCGCCGCGGCCGGGAGATCGACGTTGTCGTAGCCGACCGCGTAGTCGGCCACGATCTCGAGCGCCGGGAGCCTGGCGAGGAGCGCCTCGTCCACCGCGGTCGTCAGCTGAACCCCCAGCCCCCTGACCCGAGGTCCGCGCTCCGCGATCAGCCGCTCCAGCTCCTCCGCGTCAGCGAAGCGCGCGACGTCGGCCAGGCCGTCGAGCGCCGTCAGTGGGCCGTCCGGTATCGCCGCGTCGACGAGGACGAGCGGCCGGTCGCTGCGAGCCCGCGCTTCCATGGAGCGTGAACGTAGCGCGCGCCGCGCGGCGCGGCTCTGCTCCTATCCCTCGTCAACGGCCTTCCAGCGTTGGCCGGCACCCTCGAGCCGCGTATATTCACGCCTCCCACCGGAATGCGCCCTTAGCTCAATTGGATAGAGCGTCAGACTACGGATCTGAAGGTTGGGGGTTCGACTCCCTCAGGGCGCACCATCGCGGCCGGCGGCGGGAAGGTCTAACTTCCGTTTGATGGTCCGATCCGCCACTCCCACGAGCCTGGAGCCCGTCCGGGGCGAGATCTTCGGGGCGGAGCGGCTCGCGCAGCACGCCCAGTCGCTGGCCCAGGCGCACCGGATCTACCCTCGGCCCACTCGCAAGGGCGCCCCGCTCCTCGACCGCTTCGAGGACAACGCCCGCGCGCTCCTCCATGCCTATCGCGCCCTCTCCGAAGAAGTACAGAAGGAGCGCGCGATCTCCCCCGCGGCCGAATGGCTGATCGACAACTTCCACGTCGTCGACGAGCAGCTGATCGAGATCCGCGAGGCGCTGCCGGCGGGCTACTACAGGGTCCTTCCGAAGCTGGTCGGCGGTCCGCTCGCCGATCACCCGCGCGCGTACGGGATCGCCTGGGCGTTCGTTGCGCACACGGACAGCCGTTTCGACCCGGCCCTGCTCGAGCTCTTTCTGCGGTCGTATCAGGAAGTCACGCCGCTGACGATCGGCGAGCTGTGGGCGATGTCCGGCCTGCTGCGGCTGGTGATGGTGGAGAACCTGCGCCGGCTGGCGCAGGGAATCGTCGAATCCCGCCGCGCGCGGACACGGGCGGGAGAGGTGGCGGATCGAATCCTCTCCGCGGGAATACGATCCGCCGACGCGCTCCGCTACCTGGAACCCTACGAGTCCCGACCTCTCGATCGGACGTTCGTCGTCGAGATCGTGCAGCGGCTTCGCGACAGCGACCCCGCGGTCAGCCCGATCGTGGGATGGCTGGAGCGGCGGCTGGCCGAAGACGGAACCACCGCCGACCAGCTGGTTCGCGAAGAGCACGCCTGGCAGCTCGCCGCGCACGCCACCGTGGTCAACATCATCACCAGCATGCGGCAGATGATGAGCTTCGACTGGCCTACGCTTTTCGAGAGCGTCAGCCTGGTCGAGGCTGCCCTGCGCCGGGACCCCACCGGGTTCTATCCGCGGCTCGACTTCGCGACGCGCGACAGGTACCGGCACTCGATCGAGGAGCTGTCCCGCGGCACCGGCAAGTCCGAGATCGAAATCGCGGGCGAGGTGCTCGAGCGCGTGATCGAGATCCAGCAGGAGTCGGAGGACGGAGCCTTCCGACGCGAGGCGCATCTCGGCTTCTGGCTCATCGACGACGGCCGCCGGACGCTCGAGAAGACGGTCGGTTTCCGGCCCCCCATGAGGGGCTGGCTCCGCCGGGCCTTCGTGGCCTTCGCCACCCCGGGATACCTGGGGACGATCGCCCTCCTGACCGGGCTGCTCCTGCTGCTCCTTCTGGCCTACGTCGCGGAGCTGGACGAGAGCACGCTGACGATCGTGGCGCTGGCCCTCCTGGCCCTCGTCCCCGCCACCGACCTCGCGATAGCTGTCGTCCACCGGGACGTCACCGAGCTCCTCGGTCCGCGCCGGCTCGCCAAGCTCGATCTACGCGATGGTGTGCCGGCGGAATTCCGGACGCTGGTTGTCGTTCCCACCATGCTGACCAATCCCCGGAGCGTCGGCGAGCAGGTCGACCAGGTCGAGCGGCATTACCTCGCCAACTCCGAAGGAGACCTGGCGTTCGCGATCCTCTCCGACTGGCGAGACGCGCCGAGCGAGACCCTTCCCGACGACGAGGAGCTGCTCGCGCTGGCGGCCGACGGTGTGGCCAGGCTGAATCGCCAGTACGGCCCGGCGCCCTGGGGCGGAACGAGATTCCTCTTGCTCCACAGGCGCCGGCGGTGGAATCCGCGCGAGGAGATGTGGATCGGCTGGGAGCGCAAGCGTGGCAAGCTCCACGAGCTGAACCGACAGCTGCGCGGCGCCGACGACACCTCGTTCATCCCGCGTGACGACGGTCTCACCGACACGCCTCCCGACGTGCGGTACGTCATAACGCTGGATGCCGACACCCGGCTGGGACCCGGCGCCGCGCACCGCATGGTGGGCACGATCGCCCATCCCCTGAACCGCGCGCTGGTAGATGCCGGGCTGGGTCGCGTGACCGAGGGCTACGGCATCGTCCAGCCCCGCATCACCCCGATGCTTCCCCAGTCCGGGGAGCTCACGCTCTACCATCGCATCTTCGCCGGCCCGACCGGGGTCGATCCCTACAGCGCCGCAGTATCCGACGTGTACCAGGATCTGTTCGGCGAGGGGATCTACGTCGGCAAGGGCATCTACGACATAGATGCCTTCGAGGAGGCGCTCCAGGATCGCGTCCCCGAGAACACGCTCCTCTCCCACGACCTGTTCGAGGGAACCTGGGCGCGCTGCGGTCTGGCCACGGACATCGAGCTGTTCGACGAGTTCCCCTCCAACTACGAAACCAGCGCGCGCCGGATCCACCGCTGGGCGCGGGGCGACTGGCAGCTGCTGCCGTGGATCCTCGACATCCCACCCCGGGTCGACGGCCGGCGAAGACCGCATTCCATGCCGATCATCAGCCGGTGGAAGATGGTCGACAACCTGCGCCGCACCCTGTCCGCTCCATCCACGTTCCTGCTCCTGGTGGCGGGCTGGGTCACGCTGCCGGTGTCGCCGATCTTGTGGACCGCGTTCGTCGTCGCCACGATCGCGATGCCGGCCGCCGTGCCGGTCATCGCTGGCGCGCTTCCTCGCCGCCGAGGCATCGCCAAGCGATCGCACATCCGGAGCGTGGCCCTGGACACCCTGGAGGCCGCCGCTCGCGTCGGTCTAGCTCTCATCTTCCTCCCCAACCGCGCGGTCATCATGACCGACGCGATCGTGCGTACGCTGTGGCGGCTCTCCATTTCGCGACGAAAGCTCCTCGAATGGGTCCCGGCCGCGATGGCCGGCAAGGGCTCGATGCACGATCTCCCGTCCGCCTACCGATCGATGTGGCGCGGCGTGGCTCTG
>JAICQP010000153.1 GCA_025937815.1 Gemmatimonadota bacterium | reverse complement strand
TCCCGCCCCGACCAGACCGTGATCCTACCCGATCTCTCGGCCGGCTGCTCGATGGCGGACATGGCGAACATCGATCAGGTCGAGGAGTGCTGGGAGACGCTGGCGGACGCCTTGGGCGGCGATCCCGAGGCGCGCGTCATGCCGGTCACGTACATGAACTCGAGCGCCGCTCTCAAGGCGTTCTGCGGCCGTCATGGCGGCATCGTCTGCACGTCGACGAACGCGCGCGCGGTGATGGAGTGGTCGTTCGCCCAGCGCCGCCAGGTGCTGTTCTTCCCGGATCAGCATTTGGGCCGGAACACGGCCCGGGCGATGGGCATCCCGCTCGAGGAGATGGTCCTGTGGCGTCCGGCGGAGCGGGACGGGGGCGTCTCCGCGGCGGATCTCGACGCGGCCCGCGTCATCCTCTGGGAGGGCCATTGCTCGGTGCACGCGATCTTCCAGGCCGAGCACGTCGACAGGATCCGCGCCGCGCGCCCGAACGTGCGCATCCTGGTCCATCCGGAATGCCGCATGGAGGTTGTCGACAAGGCCGACGTCGTCGGATCGACGGAGGTCATCAAGAGGACGATCGAGGAGGCGCCCGCCGGCAGCGAGTGGGCGATCGGCACCGAGATCCACATGGTGAACCGCCTCAAGGAAGCGCATCCGGACAAGTTCGTCACCTTCCTCAGCCCGACCGTCTGCATGTGCGCGACGATGTATCGCATCGACCAGCCGCACCTGGCGTGGGCGCTGGAGAACCTGGTCGCAGGGCACGTCGTCAACCGCATCGCGGTCGATCCCGAGATTGCCCGTTGGGCCAGGCTCGCGCTCGATCGGATGCTCGCGGTTCGTTGATCATCCGGACGGCGTTCCGGACGGTCGTACCGCTAGCTCTCGCGGTCGCCGCGGCGGGTGTCGGGGCCGGGTGCGCCGCCAAGCGATTCCTGGGGTTCGGCGGCGACGGCACGCTGCTCATCCGGCACCACGAATCCGCGCCGCAGGAGATCTGGCTGGACGGCGAGCTCCTGGGCGTCGTGGACTCCGCCGCGGTCGCTTGCTTTCGCGAGACGCACACGGGGACGCTGAGGGTGGAGGCACGCGCCGCGACCGCAGCGTCGGCTCCCGGGTCGCTCACCCGCGCGGCCTCGATCGTCCTGCCGCCCGACCAGCCGCGCCTCTGGGACGTAGATCACGATCAGGTGCTCGACGGCCGGGCCTTCCTACGTTTGTGCAGCTAGGTTGTGCGACCGCGAACCGCGAGGAGGGATCGATGAGCGTCGACATCCGGGTTCAGCCGACTCCGAACCCGAACAGCGTGCTGTTTCACGTCGATCGGACCGTCATCGAGGAGCGGATGAAGCAGTTCAACTCCGCCGACGACGCTGCCGGCTCCCCGCTCGCTCAGGCGCTGTTCGCGATCGAGGGCGTGGCCTCGGTGTTCTTCATGCCGAACTCGATCACGGTGTCGAAGAGTCCCGGCAGCGACTGGGATACCATCGTTCCCGACGCCGAAGAAGCGATCCGCAGCCACTTCTCCGAGTAACTCTCCCGACGGGATCAAACGGAGTTCAGGGATCGCCTGACGACTCAGGCCTAGCCGCTGTACGTCGCGTGCGAGGTCGGGGTCTCCCAGAGCTTGACCGAGGACACCGGGTATCCCGCCCCCCGGACGTGGTCGTAGATCGCTCGCGCGATGTTCTCCGCGGTGGGGTTGTCGTCCATCGTCAGCAGCGGCTCGCCCTGTTCCTCGAGCCACGCAACCAGCGGATCGTCGTGCCGCAGGATCATCTGGTGGTCCATGGTGGCGTCGATCCACGCCTTGACGTCGCGCTTGACGTCGCCGAAGTCGAAGACCATGCCGCGGTGGTCGAGCGTTTGGGACTCGAGCGCGATCTCGACCAGGCCGTTGTGGCCGTGGGGATGCGCGCACGCGCCCTCGTAATCGAGCAGTCTATGCCCATAGCAGAAGTGGATCTGGACCGTCACCCGATAGGTCATTGCCCTAGCTCTCTACCTCTCTTTCGATGGCCGCTCGAAACGGCCGAGATTCAAGGCGCGCGACGAGGCTCTTCCGAGGCGTAGTGGAACCTACGCCGCAGGAAGAACGAGGAGCGCAACGCCGAAGATCGGGCGTTTCCAGCGGCCATCACGCGATGAGGCGGCCGCCGTCGACCACCAGGACATGACCGGTGACGAAGTCCGTCATCGCCACCAGGTAGACGACGCTCTGAGCGACGTCCTCGGGGCTGCCCAGCCGGTCCAGGAGCGTGGCCTTGCGGATCCGCTCCGCCGCCGCGTCGCTGAAGTCCTCCGGTAGCATCACCGGCCCTGGCGCGATCGCATTGACGGCGATCGACGGCGCGAGCTCCAGCGCCAGGGCCTTCGTCATGGTGACGATCCCGCCCTTGGAGATCACGTACGGCAGGTAGTTCTTGTACGGCCGTAGCCCCGCCCAATCGGCGATGTTGACGATCTTGCCGCCTCCGTTCCGCCACATGAGGGGAACCGCGTGCCAGGCGGTGAAGAAGGGCGCCTTGAGGTTGACGTCGAGCGTGCGATCCCACGTCGCCTCGTCGATCTCGTCCCACGGCGTGCGCGGGAAGATCGCGGCGGAGTTCACCAGGACGTCGAGGCGCCCCCACCGCGCGTCGATCCCGTCGAAGAGGTCACGCACCTCCCGGAGCTGGGAGAGGTCGGCTTGAAAGGAGTCGGCCTCGACCCCCAGCGCGCGGATCTCGGCCACGGTCTCCTCGGCCGGACCGGCGCTCGCGTGGTAGTGGACCGCGACGTGCATCCCGCGCTCGGCCAGCGCCACCGCGATCCGCTTTCCGACACGCACGCCGGACCCCGTGACCAGGGCGACCCTTCCTTTTGTCTCCATGGGGCCCGCGTTAGGTTGGCGTCGTGGACGAAAAACGGAAACGGTGCGTGCTCGTGTCGGGCGGGCTCGACAGCGCGGTGGCGCTTGCCGGGGCCGCGCGTGAAGGCCCGGTGGCCCCCGTGTACGTCCGCTCGGGCCTGGTCTGGGAATCGGCGGAAATGTATTGGCTCGAGAGGTTCCTGCAAACGATCGGCGCGCCGCCGATGGTCGTGCTCCATCTGCCGGTCGCGGACCTCTACGGCGCGCACTGGAGTCTGACCGGGGACGATCCTCCCGGGGCAGACACCCCGGACGAGGCGGTCTACCTGCCGGGCCGCAACCTCCTGCTCCTGTCGAAGGCGGGCGTTTGGGCGGCCGAGAACGGCTGCGGATCGATCGTGATGGGGCCGCTCGCCGCCAACCCGTTCCCCGACGGCACGCGCGCGTTCTTCGACGCGATGGGCCGCGCGATCGGTCTCGCGATGGGGCTGGGGGATGCGCTGCCGGTGGAGACGCCGCTGTCGGGACTATCGAAGACCGAGGTCGTGCGGCGCGCGGCCGGGCTCCCGCTCGAGCTCACGTTCAGCTGCCTGAGCCCCGCTCCAGACCACCGCCATTGCGGGGAGTGCAACAAGTGCGCGGAGCGCCGGCGGGGCTTCGCCGAGGCCGGCGTCGACGACCCGACCGCGTACGCGAGTCCGAGCGACAAACCACGCCTAGCTTCGCGCTAGACCCACAGTAGAAACGGATGCCCGCCTTCGGGTATACTAGTAGACGAGTCATCCGAAACCCCCGCGCGGAGGCAAAACGATGAGTACGCCCGAGTCGACAGGCGAGCCCGTCATCAAGGTCGAAATGACACCTGCACAGGCGACCGAGTTCGTCGAGCGACTCGCCACGGAAGACGGGTTCCGCGATCGGTACCTCCACCAGACCCACGCCCTCCTCGCGGAGTACGGAGTGGACGTTCCCGAGGAGATGATCCCGGAGGATTTGGAGCTGCCGAGCCATGAGTCCCTCCAGAGCGCGCTCGACGCGCTTCGAGCAGGCCGCCCGTTCACCGTGTCGCAGGACATGGGAATGGCGGCCGCGGTGGTCACTTACCAGTGCTACATGTTCATGCGCAAGACCACCCTTCCCGCGGCGGCGGAATAGGCCCCATCGACGGTAGGGTTCGGCGTTCGAAGTTCGTCTTCTTCTACGTCGACGATGCCCTCTCCCTCGACACGCGTGAGCTCCTAAGGGGAAGGATCGGTCTCCTCGACGCGAGACAGCCGTTCGCGGTCTCCGCGCTGACAGGTGCGACGGAAGCGCTCACCAGCAAGGAATGGCGCTGTCTGCTCGAGATTCCCGCGACCGAGTGGCGGTCAATTGCTGAGGTCGCTCTCGAGCCCGAGCGGATCGGCCACTTTGCCCGCCAGGGTATCCTCCTTTCCGATATGGAAAATCCCGAGCTCGACCTGATACGGCGCCGGGAGGACGATCTCAACGGGATCGCCTGGAATCCGTTCGCCGCTCTCTATCATTTCATGACCCAGTGGGACAACGTCCGCGTGTTGGAGGGAGCGGATTCCGGTGGCGTATCCGGGTCCGTTCCGGGTGCGACCTCCTCCGCGATCGAGCCCACGATGGCGGATTTCGTGGCGGCCTACGGCAAGCCGCCACCGGCGTTCCATGCGCGCGACGACGCGATCGAGACCGTGGAGTTGCCGCTCGTCCGTCCCGCACACCCCCTGTACGACGTTCTGGGCAGCCGGCGGACACGACGCGCCTTCGACCACGTGACTCCTCTCGCGAAAGAGCAGCTGGCGGCCGTCCTCTACGCCTCATTCGGCTGCCATGCGTTGGCGCCTGTGTACGAGGACATCATCGCGGTCGGGAAGACGAGCCCCTCGGGTGGCGGCCTTCACCCGGTCGAGGTCTATCCTCTCTTGTTGAACGTCGAGGGTATCGCGAGCGGGCTCTACCATTACGATGTGCAGCATCATTGTTTGAAGACCATCGAGAGGATGGCGACCTCGGATGCTAGGCAGCTGGCCGATGAGTTCGCTGCCGGTCAGGGGTTTGTCTCCAGAGCCCACGTCGTCCTCATCCTGACCGCTCGCTATTACCGCAATTACTGGAAGTACCGCCGACATCCTCGATCCTACGCGGTGGTGCTGATGGATGCCGCGCACCTGAGCCAGACGCTGTATCTCGTGTGCACCGAGCGTGGTCTCGGCGCGTTCATAACTGCTGCATTCAATGGCAAGAACATCGAGCGTAGGTTGAGGTTGGACGGGGTCACCGAGGGCGCCGTCGCCCTTCTGGGCTTTGGGATCCCTGCGCCAACAGATCCTGTTTCGGGCCCCCGATTTCTGCCCTATGATCCTCTTCGCCCCGTCGACCCGTCGATATGACCGAGCCCACCACCCGTCATCATCTCGGCGCCGTGTGGTTCGCGGACATCGTCGGATACACGGAGACGGCATCGCGAGACGAAAGGCGATCCATCTCCTTAGCGACCCAGCTGCAATCGATCGCTCATCGAGTGGTGCCCGCCTATCAGGGCAAGGTTCTGAAGCACATCGGCGACGAGATCATGGCTGAGTTCTCGAGCACAGAATCCGCAGTCCGTGCCGCGATCCTCGTGCATCGCGCGTTCCGAGCCCAGACCGCCCAGGGGGGATCCCAGCCCTCGGAACTTCGAGTCGGCATCCACGTCGGTGACCTCACGGTCGGACCGGACGGCGACGTTTACGGACACGGTGTGAACGGAGCCGCGCGGATCCGGGAGTGTGCAAGCCCGGGCGAGGTTTGGGTCAGCGACGACGTGTG
>JAICQP010000242.1 GCA_025937815.1 Gemmatimonadota bacterium | reverse complement strand
GAGCGCATCCCGGAACCGGCCCTCCGCGAGCGCCGTCTCGAAGCGATGGACGTCGCACGAAACGCGATCGGGGTCGAGACACAATCGCTGGTTTCCGCGTCGGACGATCAGGCCTGGCCCTAGCCTCGCGGTCAGATGATACAGGGCCTGGCGAAGGGCCAGGCGGGCCCGCCGCTCCGATCGATCGGGCCAGAGAAGCGCCAGGATCGAGTCGCGGGTCCGGAAGCGGCCCGTCGCTTCGGTCGCGAGATAGGCCAGAAGGGCGAGCCGGCTGGGTTCGACGATGGCCGGCCGGATCTCGCCGCCCTCCTCGATATCCACCTGCATCCCGCCGAACAACGTGATTCGCCACCGTCTCATAACGTAACCATAACGAAACATATACGAAAAGGAGACGTTCTACAACTACGATGGACGGACGATGGCTGATCATCCGGGGAAAGAGGGCACAAGCGAGATCCGCATCCTCTCGCTGCTGGAGCCACGGGAAGACGAGTTCCTGACGGCGACCGTCCGGGAGCTCGGCGCTCACATGGTCATCGTACGCACGAGGGAGGAGTTCGACCGGCAGGCGGAGGATCACCCGGTGGTCGTCGTGGGCGACCATCAATCCCCAAACGACCGAATTTCCACCGTGCGCCGGACAAGGCGTCGCGCCGCCTCCAGGGTGATCGCCGCGATCTCCGACGGCCTGCCTATGACAGTCGATTTGCTGGAAGCGGGTGCGCAGGCGGTGTGCCCTATCGCCCACGGGCCGGAGAGATTCGCCCGCCGGATCGCAGCCGCGCGGAGCGGAAAGGTGCTGCTGAGTCCGGTCGAGGTAGCCGCACTGGTCGGCCGGCTACAGCACCTGTCGCAGCTTTGCGTCGACGAGGGAGTGGATGTCAGTCGTTGCGAGCGGCTGACGGCGCGGGAGGCGGAGATCACCGCCTTGCTGGCGCGGAGATTCGACAACGCGGCCATCGCCCGCGAACTGGGAATCGCCATCGGCACGGTGAAGACCCACGTGCACAAGATCCTCGAGAAGCTGGACGTCGAGACACGCGGACTGGCGGGGACGTACTGGCGCGTCTACACCGAGAAGAAGGGCCTGCGGCGCTGAAGCCTGCAGAGCCGAGTAATCGCCCGACGAAGAGGGCGCCCTCGGACCGCACGCTCCACCCAGGATCTATACCGCGATACATGTCCGCCAACCACATGCCACAGGTATCGTAGGCACGAATGGTCACACGAGATCTGCTTTTGACGAGCCCCGCGCTGGGCGCGCTCGGCCCCGCTGCGCTGGACGCCATCGCCCGCCGGGCGAGGACCATCGAGTTCCGGAAGAACGAACGGGTTGCGGGATTTATCGATCCGCCCAAGCGGCTGGTCTTTCTGCTTTCGGGCCTCGCCAAGCTCTCCGCCGCCACCGTCGACGGCCGCGAGAGGATCGTCTACGTATTTCGTCCCGGAGACATTGTGGGATCGCGCGTCCTGCTCGGGAGGAGCCTGGAGTCAGACTACGAGGTCGTGGCGATGACCAGATTGTCGGGCGTCGCGCTGGAACTTGCGGACTTCCAGGCCATCACCGAGGAGCACCCCGAGGTGCTGATCGCGGTGACGCAGGCCTTGACTCGTCGGCTGGACCGACTGACCACACGACTGATGGGAGTCATGTCCGAAGAGGTGTCGATGCGCCTGTGCCGGCTGCTCCTCGACTTCGCCGATGACGATGATGACGGCTCCGACCGGTTCGTCCGACTCGCCCACCCGCTGACGCACGAGACGATGGCGCACATCGTCGGCGCGAGCCGCCCCCATACCTCGACCGTTCTGTCCGAGCTGGAGCAGCAGGGAATCGTCAAGCGGCAGCGCAGGGACCTGCTCGTCAATCCTCAGCGCCTGGCGGAGATGGTCGGCGATACGACGTGGGCTTGATCCTGCAGCGTCGGGATCCGATAATCGTATGACCATTGCTTGCGCTCGCAGCCGGGGGGCTCGGGCGCGTGGATGTCGGCCTGTTCTCGTGCGAGAGCCGGGCCACGCGGATCCAGGGTGCGTGTGGATCGAACTGTCCGCTTCGAGCAGCCGCTACTCCTGCGAATCAGCCACTGGCTGAATGTCATCCTGCTGGCGGGGATGATCGCCAGCGGGCTCCAGATCTTCCATGCCTACCCCGCCTTCGCCGAGCGCGGGGCCGAATTCTGCTGCTGGCCATGGGCCGGGAAGCGCTTCCCGGAGGCCGTTCGCCTCGGCGGCTGGCTCGCCGGCGGGCTCAAGTGGCACCTGTTCCTCATGTGGGGATTCGTAGCCAACGGGCTGGTCTGGCTGGGCTGGCAAATCGGCAGCGGCGAGTGGCGCCGGCGGGCGTTCCGGCCGCGCGACGCGCGCGGGGCATGGCAGATGGCCGCCTGGTACGGGCGCCTGCGTCGGGAGAAGCCGGAGTACGAGGTCTACAACGGTCTTCAGAAGCTGGCCTACACGGGGACGTTCGCACTGGGGGTCCTCGCG
>JAICQP010000145.1 GCA_025937815.1 Gemmatimonadota bacterium | reverse complement strand
GGACAGATCACGGACACCGTCACGTGTCCGGCCGGGGAAGTCGCCCTGAGCGGCGGCTGGGATCTGCTCCTGACCGACAACAACGACTACGCCAAGGTCATCATGCTGTCCTCGAAGCCGGCTTCCTCCGGACTCCCGGGCACGCTGAGCGGCGACACGTGGTCGGTGACATTGAACATCACTGCGAGCCTGGGAGGCAGTGACACCGCCTCGCTTACGGCAGTGGCGCTCTGTAGCAGCTAGTCGATCGGGCGAATGTGCATGCGGTACTCGGAAGGGGCAGGGGCCACCCTCTGCCCCTTCTCCTTGCGGGCCACTAGCGCGAAAGAGACAGGATGAGCGTCGACAAAGGGCACGACAGCAGCGGGACGCCGCGCGGCCGGTGGACGCGCGCGGTCCCGCTTCTCGTGCTCGCGCTCGCCGTCGCGGCCACGTACTCGAACACGCTTCGGAACGATTTCCATCTCGACGACCTGTATCGGATCCGGGACAACCCGGAGATCCGGAGGGTGTCCCCGGTCCTGCGTCACTTCACGGATCCGGGAACGATTTCGGGGAGTCGGGGCGTCTCGGAGTCGGCCCTCAACCAGATCGGCCAGTACCGCCCGCTCCTGCCGCTCACTTTGTCCCTGAACTACGCGCTGGGCGGCCTCGACCTGCCGGGCTACCACATGGTCAACATCGCCATCCATCTGGCGGGCTGCGTGCTGGTGTTTCTTCTCGTGGCGCGAATCCTGGCGATCGCCCGACCGCCCAGGTTGCAGGACGACCGCAACGCGCGCCTGACCGCGCTCCTCATCGCGCTCGTCTACGCCGTGCATCCGCTCTCCGGCTATCCGGTGAACTACATCCTCGCGCGCGACCTGCTCCTCATGCAGGCCTTTCTCCTTGGAGCGCTCTTCGTGCATGCCGGCGCCGGCGAGCGGCTCGGAGTGTGGCGCTGGGTGGCGGCGCTCGCTCTCCTGGAACTCGCGCTCCTTTCCAAGGTCACGGCCGCGATCGCTCCGCTCCTCATCCTGGCGTGGGAATGGACGATCGGCGGGAGAAGCCTCCGCAGCGCGCGACCCTGGAGGCGCGCGGCCCCGTACGCGGCTGTAGTGATCGGCCATCTGGCAGCGGCGCGGCTGCTTCTGGACTTCGGCGACCTCTCGCGCGTCCAGCCCGGCGCGCCATGGTCCTGGACGTACGCGCTCTCACAGGCGGATATCCACCTGGGTGAGTACCTGAAGAACTTCCTCTGGCCCGTGGCGATTCGCATGGCGCCGTTCGCGGTCGAGCGCACCACTCTCCTCGACCCGCGAGTGTTGCTGGGCCTGGTCGTGATCGTTGCCAGCCTGGCCATCGCGGTCAGGATCCGGCGAGCGGCTCCGATCGCGGCCTTCGGCATCCTCGGCTACTGGGTTCTGATGGTGCCGGAGTCCTCCGTGATTCCGATCAGCCACCTGGCGGTCCACTACCGCGCGTTTCCATCGAGCTGGCTGCTGTATCTGGTGGTCGGCGTGCTCGCCGTGCGGCTCTTTCGACCGCGGATCGCGGCCGTGGCGGCCTCGGTCGCAGTGGTCGCGCTTGCGGCCACGTCGTTCTCCATGAATCGGATCTACCGGACCGAGACGAGCCTGTGGTCGCACAGCGTGCTGCACGGCGGGGAAGCGCTGGCGCACATGAACTATGCGATGAGCCTGCCGGACCGCGCGGATCCCCGGGTCCGGGCTCATCTCGAGCGGGCCGTCGAGATGAGCCCCAACTACGTGCTCGCGCACATCAACCTGGGTCTCCTCTCGCTCGACGAGGGGCAGGCCGAAGAGGGCCTCGCCCGGCTGCGCGGCGTGACTCGAATGGCGCCCGACTGGCCGGAGGCACACTACTGGCTGTCGGTGGCGCTGGACAGGGTGGGGGAGCCGGACGAGGCGCTGGCTGCCGCTGAAAGGGCTGCCGCGCTCGATTCCGCGAACCTCCAATACAGATACCGTCTCGCCCTCGCACGCTCACGGGCCGGGTTCTTCGACGGCGCGCTCGCGGCCGCCCGGTCCGTGCTGGAGGCCGACCCCACGCATGCCGATGCCCGCTTCGCGGAAGCCTACGCCCTGCTCATGCTAGGCAGGACCGAGGAGTCTGCCAGCGCCTACTCGATCTACCTGACCGCTCGCCCCGACGACATCGAAGCGCGATTCGACCTGGCGTACGCACGGGTCGCGATGGGCAGCTGCGCGGAGGCAGCCCAGGAGCTGCGCCGCATCCTCACGGACCGCCCCGAGCACGCCACGGCACGGCTATACCTCGAGCTGTGCCAGAACGAAGCGCGCGGCGGCCCTGCCGCGGTCGACCGGGCGCTGGAGCTTCACTACGACGCGGCGTTTGCAGCGTACCGCGCCGGCGAGTATCGCCGCTCGCTCGAGTTCCTGCGCCTGGTCGGCGCGTTGCGACACGACTACGAAGAGGCGTTGTTCCTCGAGGGATTCGCCCTGCAGATGCTCGGCAGGGTGGAGGAGTCGCTCGAGGCGTACGAGGCCTACCTCGTCTCTCATCCCGATGCGGCGCAAGTCCACTTCAACGTGGGATATGCCCTGGCAGGTCTCAAGCGGTGCTCCCAGGCCCTCGAGCATCTCGACCGCACGCTCGAGCTTCGACCCGACTATGCGGAAGCGCGGCAGATCCGGTCGCGCTGTGCGATTCAACGTTCGGCGCGAGGAGCGCCGGCAATCCAAAGCGAGGAAGCCACATGAGGATCTTGCTGACGTTGGCCATGTTGGGAGCTCTCTGGTCGCCGCTCGAGGGCCAGGAGAGCGCGCTATCCGATGCGACCCCGGGATATTCCCGTTGGTTCTTGACCGGATACGTGGGGAGCCTCGCGCTCGCCGACGACGAGCTCGACGGCGTCGGAATGACCGCCGACGCGTCCGTGCTCCTCGGCGCGCGCCTCGCCTACAGGATCACGCCACGCTGGGCGATCGAAGCCAGCTACGGCCACGCCTCGCTCGACGCGACATCGGAGGGGTTCGGCGACGTCGATGGCCGGCTCCACCTCTATCATGCCGGACTCGTCTTCCTCGCGCCGGACTCCGCGACGGTGCAGCTCGCGCTTTCGGCCGGCGCAGGAGGAATGCACTACTCGTACGACGAGTTCGAGCGGCGGGGCGTACTGCTTCAGGGTGAGTCCTGGGCCAACGAGCTCGTGGTCTCGCTCGGGGCGGGCCTCATCGTGAACCTCGGCGGGCGTGCGGGCCTGCGCGTGGAGGCCAGGGACGACGTCCAGTTCTGCAGCGCCGAGGCGGAGCCGATCGACGAGACCCACGACTTCTCCCACTGCCCGCTCGACGACCAGATCCTCCACAACCCTGAGCTCTCCGGCGGGGTGCTCCTCCGCTTTTAGCGTTCCGCGTTCCTCCCGCAGGATCCTGCGAAGGGGTCCCGGCCCGCGCCCCGGGGCGCCGGCGGGACCCCCTTTTCACGTCCCTTGAAATGCTCTCCGGACGGGGTACAGATGCTCCGTTGGGCTCATCAGTATCGGCATTGTCCGACTCTTCGATGGGAAGGGGCGTTCCATCGCATGGGAAATCGAACGCCATATCGGCACCTCTTGACAATGGGCGCGGTCCTGGCTTTCGTGCCGGGGCACGTCCTCTGCTACTCAGTCGGGAGCCATGCGAAACAGGCCTCGCTCTCCCGGATTCCGTCGCACACTCGCCGCCTTGGCGGTGGCCGCGCTCGTCGGCTGCTCGGGAGGCGGAGGCGGCCCCGTGGGTCCCGATCCCGCCCCCATGATGGCCGAGTCGAGCGTGGAGATCCGGGGGCAGGTCGTCGACCAGGTCACCGGCGTCCCGCTCGACGGCATTCGCGTGTCGGCAGGTGGCGCCTCCACGTGGACGGAGGCCGACGGCCGCTTCCTCCTGCAGGCCCGCGGCGGAACGCACGTCACCCTTTCCGGTTCCGGATACTACGAGCGGGTCGCCTCGCTCGCGGGCTTCGCGGGAAGGTTCGCGCTCGTCCCCCGGACCTTCGACATGGCTGCGTTCAACGATGTCGCGCGCGACCACTCCGCGGGCACGCTGCGGTGGCTCGCGTCACCGGCGGTCTACGTCGACGTGCGGCCGCATGCGTTCGCGGCGGGGGGCGCCGTTCCCGCGGATTGGGTGGAGCAGGTCGCCGCGCTCGCGCCGCGGTTCGTCTCCGACTGGACGGGTGGCGCTCTATCCGCCAGGTCCGTGACGGTCGGCTCGGACCCGCCGCCGCCCGGCACCCGGGGAACCATAGTCATCCTGTTCGACGAGGACGCCGCGAGATACCCGAGCGCTTCCGCGGCCGGAACCGCGACCGCGTCGCGTGACGGCGACGGGGTGATCGAGAGCGCGACGGTCCGGCTTCGATTCTCCGGCCTCACAGGTGCCTCGGCGGGGATCTCGCGTCAGGCGGTGCTGGGGCACGAGTTGGGACATGCGCTGGGTTTGGCCCATATGGACGGGGCGACCGCCAGCATGATGACCGGTATCGTCCGGACCCCCGAGCTCACGGCGTTCGACCGCGCCGCGGGCGCGCTCCTCTATTCCCGACGTCCGGGCACCCGGGCCGACGACCGCGAAAGCTGAGAAGCGGCGGCGACTGCGCTTCGGTCGCTGTGCGCGGTTGTTCGAGGGCCCTATATTCGGGTCCTCCATGTCCGGGCCAAAGCGATACTACATAGAAACCTACGGCTGTCAGATGAACGTGGCGGATGCCGAGCTCATGGGCGGCGTCCTCAAGCGCGAAGGCCACGTGCGTGTCGACGACCCGGCCGAGGCCGAGGTCGTCATCGTCAACACCTGCGCCATACGCGATCACGCGGAGCAGCGGGTCATCGGGCGCGTCGGGCAGCTCAACATGCACAAGCTGGAGCGGCCCGGAGTCCGACTGGGGGTGGCCGGCTGCGTGGCGAAGGAGCTCGGCAAGGAGCTGCTCGAGCTTGCGCACGTCGATTTCGTCGTGGGCCCGGACAGCTATAGGCACCTGCCCGAGGTGCTCGATCGGGTCGACGAGGGAGAGCGCGTCGTCCTGGATCGGTTCAGCCGGAGCGAGAACTACGAGGACCTGGAGCCGTACCGGATCGAACGCTGCGCCGCCTGGATCACGATCATGCGCGGCTGCGACAAATTCTGCTCGTACTGCATCGTCCCCTTCACCCGTGGCCGCGAGAAGTGCCGCTCGCCGGAGGGGATTCTGGAGGAGGTTCGCCGCGCCGTGCAAGACGGCGCCCGGGAAGTGACGCTGCTGGGGCAGAACGTCAACTCCTATCGGTCGGGTGACTGGGACTTCCCGGATCTCTTGTCCGCCGTCGCGCAGGTCGACGGCCTTCGCAGGGTCCGTTTCACCACCAGCCACCCGTGGGACTTCACCCCGCGTCTGGTGGACGCGATCGCGAACCACCCGACGATCTGCGAGCATGTCCACCTGCCCGTCCAGTCGGGCTCGGACCGCATCCTGGCGGCCATGCGTCGCGAGCATACCGTGGCGTGGTATCGGGAACGGGTGGCGATGCTGCGGGAAGCCGTCCCGGGGTGCGCCCTGTCGACCGATGTCATCGTCGGGTTCCCGGGCGAGACCGATGCCGATTTCCAAGCGACATTCGATCTCATGAGCGAGGTGCGCTACAACTTCGCCTACGTCTTCGTGTACTCGCCGCGCCCGCATACACCCGCCGCGGCGATCCGCGACGACGTCGTGCCGCATGAAGCGGCTGTCGAGCGGCTCGAGGCCTTGAACGCGCTTCAGCGCGGGATCGGCACCGCGTACCTGCTGGAGAAGGTCGGCACGGTCCAGGATGTGCTCGTCCAGGGCGAGGCCAAGCGCGGATTGGGGCTCGTAGCGGGTTGGACGGAGCAGCGCGAAACGGTCGTGCTTCCCGGCGACCGGGCGCTCGTCGGAGAGATCGTCGCGGTCCGGATCTCGGGCCTCTCGGGCATCACCCTCCACGGCGAGGTCGACCGCACCGACTCGCGCGAGGGCGAGAAGCTGCTCGAGCTGGCCATGCTGGACGCAAGCGCTTGAGAGCGG
>JAICQP010000220.1 GCA_025937815.1 Gemmatimonadota bacterium | reverse complement strand
CGTGCACCAGGCGGTAGCGGGCGAGTTCACGCGCCTGTTCCTGGTCGGCGTGGCGTCGGTGGGAGACGCGTGGTTCGAGGGTCAGGACGTCGAGTGGAACGCCGGCCTGGGCGGCGGCATAGCCATCCGCGGCCGCGCGCGGTACGCGGGGCTGTTCGCGGTCTACGGAGTGGAGGCGGAGGAGTGGCAGATCTACACGCGCATAAAGCCTTGGTTCTAGCTCGGCCGTGATCCTCGGCGCGATCCCCGCGCGGTGGGGCTCGACGCGCTTTCCGGGAAAGGCGCTGTCCGAGATCGCCGGCGTGCCGCTCGTGGGCCGCGTGGTGCGGGCCGCGCTCGGCGCGCGGACGCTGGACGCCGTCGTCGTCGTGACGGATCACGCGGGGATCGCCCTTGCGGCGGAAACCGCGGGAGCGCGCGCGGTGGTGATCGAGCGGGAGGCGGCCTCCGGCACCGACCGGATCGCGCAGCTTCTGGCCGCCGACCGGGCCTGCGACGCGGCGCGGATCGTCGTCAACATCCAGGGCGACGAGCCCCTGCTCGAGCCCGCCGCCATCGACGCGGCGGTCGAGGCGCTCGAGCGCGACCCCGAAGCGGACATCGCCACGCTCGCGCGCCCGCTGCGGCACGGCGAATCCGCGGACGACCCCCACATCGTCAAGGTGGAGGTCGGCTCGGACGGCCGGGCCAGGAAGTTCTCGCGCAGCCGGATTGCTGGCTCCGGCGAACCGCTCGTCCACATCGGCCTCTACGCCTACCGGCGCGACGCGATCGAGCGCTTCGTCGCCGCCGCCCCCACCGCGCGCGAGAACGCGGAACACCTGGAGCAGCTGCGGGCGCTGGAGCTCGGCCTCGTGATCGCGGTCGTCCCGTTCGATTCGCGCTCGATCGGCGTCGACACGCCCGAGGACGTGGCCCGCGTGGAGGCGGCGCTCGCGGAGCCATCGGCGCGGTAGACGCGAGCCGCGGCCGGGCGTAGATTTCCCCCCGTCATGCCCCACCCTTCGGCCACCCGCTACGTCTTCGTGACTGGAGGGGTGGTGTCCTCGCTCGGCAAGGGGATCTCCGCGGCCTCGCTAGGCATGCTCCTCAAGGAGCGCGGGCTGTCGGTCACGATCCAGAAGTTCGACCCCTACATCAACGTCGACCCGGGGACGATGAGCCCGTTCCAGCACGGCGAGGTGTTCGTCACCGACGACGGCGCCGAGACCGATCTGGACCTGGGGCACTACGAGCGGTTCATCGACCGCTCGCTGTCCCAGGACAACAACGTGACCACCGGGCGGATCTACCAGTCGGTGATCGCGAAGGAGCGCCGCGGGGACTACCTGGGCGCCACCGTCCAGGTAATTCCGCACATCACCGACGAGATCAAGAGCGCGATCACGCGGCTCCCCCAGAAGGAGCCCGATCTCGACGTCGTGATCACCGAGATCGGCGGCACGGTGGGCGATATCGAGAGCCTGCCGTTCCTGGAGGCGATCCGGCAGTTCCGCCTCGAGCACGGGCCCCGCAACACGTGCTTCATCCACGTGACGCTGGTCCCGTTCATCAAAGCCGCCGAGGAGCTGAAGACCAAACCGACCCAGCACTCCGTGCGGGAGCTCAGGGCCATCGGCATCCAGCCCGATATCCTGCTCGCGCGCTGCGAATACCCGCTCACCGAGGAGATGCGCCGGAAGATGGCGCTCTTCTGCAACGTTCCCGTCGAGGCGGTCATACCCGCGCGCGACGTTTCGTCGATCTACCAGGTGCCGCTCGCGCTCCACGAGCAGGGCCTCGATCGCTTCGTCGTCGACCACCTGGAGCTCGAGACCGACGAGCCGGACCTGTCCGTGTGGCGACGCATGGTGGGGCGCATCTACCACGCGACGTCGCACGTCGACATCGCCATCTGCGGCAAGTACGTGGACCTGCGCGACTCGTACAAGTCCATCGAGGAGGCGCTCGTTCACGGGGGTGTGGAAAACGACGTCGAGGTCCGGATCTCGTGGATCAACTCGGAGACCGTGACGCGAGAGAACGTGGCCGCGAAGATCGACGGGTGCGACGGGTTGCTGGTACCGCCCGGCTTCGGCGAGCGGGCCACCGAAGGGATGATCGAGGCGATCCGCTACGCGCGCGAGACCGGGACGCCGTTTTTCGGGATCTGCCTCGGAATGCAGATGGCGACGATCGAGTTCGCGCGCCACGCCTGCGGAATAGAGGACGCGACATCGACGGAGTTCGACCCTGATGGAGCGAACCCCGTCATCGCGCTCATGCCGGATCAGGTGGGGGTGCTCGCGAAAGGTGGCACGATGCGGCTCGGCGCGTATCCGTGCCTGCTGCACGAGGGAACGCTCGCGCGCCGCATCTACGATGCCGAGGTGGTGTCCGAGCGGCACCGTCATCGCTACGAGGTGAACAACGCATATCGCGGCGTCCTGGCCGAGCACGGCATGGTGTTCAGCGGGACCTCGCCGGACGAGCGACTTGTCGAGATGATCGAGCTGCCCGACCACCCCTGGTTCATCGGGTGCCAGTTCCATCCCGACGTGAAGTCGCGGCCCATCCGTCCCCATCCGCTGTTCCGCGACTTCGTGCGCGCCGCCGTCGAGCACCGGGAGCGCCGCGGGGCCGAGGAATCGTCCCGACAGCAATCGGCCGCCCGGGAAGAAGAAGAAGTCGCGACTTGACCGGGGCTGCGCAGAAAGCGCGGCACCCCGTTCCCTGCGGTTCGCACGTGCTGGGCGATGGCACGCTCTTCGCGATCGCCGGCCCGGACGTGCTGGAGAGCCGCGAGCTGGCGCTCACCACGGCGCGCGGTCTCCGGGAAGCCGCCGACCGACTCGGCCTGCCGCTGGTTTTCAAATCATCGTATCTGAAAGCGAACCGCACGGCGGGGAGCTCGTATGCCGGGCCGGGGCTCGAGGCGGGGCTCGAGATCCGGGCCGAGGTGCGGCGCGAGACCGGGCTTCCGATCCTGACCGACGTG
>JAICQP010000252.1 GCA_025937815.1 Gemmatimonadota bacterium | reverse complement strand
CGGCTGAGGCGGCTCGAGGAGGCGCTGGCGCCCATCA
Source organism: Gemmatimonadota bacterium (assembly GCA_025937815.1). Lineage (GTDB taxonomy): Bacteria > Gemmatimonadota > Gemmatimonadetes > JACCXV01 > JAHWKZ01 > JAICNR01. Next base: position 2,049 of record JAICQP010000252.1, on the reverse strand, counting down.
AGCGCTACGGGTTCCGGCGCGTGCGGGATCGGCACCGGGAATCGCGGCAGCGCTGGGGGGAGGGCGCCGACGCGCTGGCCCCGTCGCTCAGGGCGGGTGTGGATGACGTACGGCTCCGGCTCGCCGGAGCGCGCGAGGCGCTTCCGGACGGGCCTCGGATCCGGCGCGGGGAGGCCGCCCGCCGGATCGAGGTCGCGCGCGCTCTCCCGCGCGAGATCGCGCGCCGGACCGAGCGCGTCCGGACCAGGTACGCGCATGCGGTCGAGCGGCTTCAGGGGGCCAGCCCGCTTGCGATCCTCGAGCGCGGCTATGCGGTCGTGACGGGCCCCGACGGCGCGGTCCTGCGCGAGGCCGGGGCGGTGGAGGCGGGCGACAGCGTGCGGGTGCGGCTCGCTCGCGGCGCGCTGGGCGCGCGCGTTACCGACATCGACAGCGAATCCCAGGAGGGCTGATGAGTCAGATTCCGATCGACGAAGGGGTCTACGGGGAAGGAGCGCGAGCCGGTGGCGCAAAGGCAGGGCCCGGCGCTCAGGGCGCCGCTGACGCGGAGGAGACCCCCGTCGAGGAGCAGCTCCGCCGGCTGGAAGCGATCGTCCAGCAGCTCGAGAGCGAGGCCGTGTCGCTCGACGAGTCGATCGCGCTCTTCGAGGAGGGCGTCGAGCTCGCGGTCTTGGTGCGCAGGCGGCTCGAGGCCTCCGAAGACCGGATCAAGCAGATCGTCGAGAAGAGCGAGGGACTGTTCTCGCTCGAGGACTTCGATCTGGAGTGAGGCTCCGCGGAAAGCAGGCGTGCGCATGACGGCCGTGAGCGCTCGCGAGGCGTTCGCGGACGAGGAGCTGCCCGGGATCGAAGCCGCGATCGAGCGCGCGGTGGGCCGTCTCGGCGAGCCCATCCGCGCCGCGGCGTTCCATGCCATGCGCGCGGGCGGCAAGCGCGTCCGGCCGCTCCTGACCGTGGCCGCCTTCCGCGCCGCGGGCGGGACCGGCGACGGGGTCTATCCCGTGGCCGCGGCGGTCGAGCTCATCCACACCTACTCGCTCCTCCACGACGACCTCCCCTGCATGGACGACGACTCCATGCGCCGGGGAATTCCCACCGCGCACCGCGTGTACGGCGAGCGGGTGGCCCTGGCGGCGGGCGCCGCGCTCCAGCACCTCGCGTTCCTCTCGCTCGCCGAGGCGACGGCCGAAGAGCCGGACTCCTTCGACGTGCTCCCCGCCATGGCGCGGCGGCTGGCCATCGCGGCGGGACCCGAGGGGATGGTGGGCGGACAGTTCCTCGATCTGGTGGCGGAGGGCACCGCACCCGACGCCGCGGGTCTCGAGGCGATCCATCGCGCCAAGACCGCCGCGCTCCTGTCGGCGGCCTGCGCGCTCGGAGGCGAGGCCGCCGGAGCCGAGCCCGAGATCGTCGACGCGCTCGCCGAGTACGGGACGCACCTGGGGCTGGCGTTTCAGATCGTGGATGACCTCCTCGACGTGACCGGTGACCCGAGCCGTACGGGAAAGACCTCCGGCGCGGACGCGGCGCGGGCCAAGGCGACCTACCCGGCGGTGCATGGAATCGAGGGAGCCCGCGGACAGGCCGAGGCGGCCGCGGGAGTCGCCCGCGTTGCGCTTACGGCCCTCGCGGATCGGGCGGGCGTGGAGATCCTCCTCGAGACCCTCGACTTCGTCGTCGATCGAATCCACTGATAGTACACGGAGGTCCCACCATGGAATCCGCTCGATCCGCAAGCTGGCGCGCGCTGTTCGTCGCGGGCGGACTGCTGTACTTCGTCGGCGCGTTCTACCATCCGCGGGGCATGACGATGACCGACATGCTGGTCGATCCCGCGTGGCTCCCCTCGCACGCGGGTGTCTTCGTCGGTCTGTCGGCGATGACGTTGGGCCTGATGCTCGTTCGACGCTCCTCTCGCATCTCCCCGACGGTGGACCGGTGGCTCCTCGCCACGATCGTCCTCGCCGTGCTGGAGACGATCGAGATGGGGCTGCATACGATGGCGTACGTGGACGCCGATGCGCTGGCGCCCGGCGCCCTGGAGGGCGG
>JAICQP010000098.1 GCA_025937815.1 Gemmatimonadota bacterium | reverse complement strand
CTGCGCCGGACGCGCACGCGAGCAAGGTCGAGGAGATCGCGGCCGAGAGAGAGGCGAGACAGCGCACGCGCTTCACACGCGCAAGGTACCTGCGAGCAGCGAGTCGAGCCGCGACGCGACTATCTCGTCGTCGCCGGGCAGGAACGCCCGCACGTCGATCCAGACTGCGTCGTCGGCGACCCGTGCGATGATCGGGGGCTCGGCGGCCCTGAGCGCCGACTCGAGCTCGGCCGCGGACCGGCCGGCAGGATCGACCCGGAGCGCCCACCCCGTGAGCTCTACCTCCGGCAGCGTGCCACCGCCAGCGCGGCCCGCGTGTGGCGCCACCCGGCACTGAGCACGCGCGCGCTCCCCGAGCATGCCGAGGAGCGCCTCGGCTCGGCGCTTGAGCACGGCCGGGTCCGTCTCGACCATCGCCCGCGCCGGCACCCTGCCGGGGTCCGACAGCCAGAGCCGTAGCGTCGCCTCGAGGGCGGCCAGCGTCATCTTGTCGACCCGGAGCGCGCGGAGGAGCGGGTTCCGCTTCACGCTCGCGATAGCGTCGGCGCGCCCGCAGATGATCCCCGCCTGCGGTCCGCCGAGGAGCTTGTCGCCGCTCGCGCAGACGATCGCGGCCCCCGCCTCGATCGCGGCGCGGATCGTAGGCTCGCCGCGCGTCGCCTCGCTGCCCTCGAGGATGCCCGTCCCCTGATCGAAGATCACCGGGATTCCCCGCGGGGCGGCCATCCGACAGAGCGCGCCGAGATCCATCTCGGCCACGAATCCCGACTGCGCGAAGTTCGACCGGTGAACCTTGAGGATCGCCTTCACCGATCCCCCAGTAATCGCCTCTTCGTAGTCTTTCGCGTGGGTCTTGTTCGTCGCGCCGACTTCGACCAGCCGGGCCCCGCTCTTGGCGGCGATCTCGTGAATCCGGAACCCGCCGCCGATCTCGATCAGCTCTCCGCGCGACACGACCACTTCCCCGCCGGCGGCGAGAGTGTCCACGGCGAGGAGCAGCGCGGCGGCGTTGTTGTTCACGACGATGGCGTCGTCCGAGCCGGTCAGGAGCTTGAGCAGCCCAGACGCATGCGTGTAGCGCGACCCGCGCTCGCCGCGATCGAGGTCGAACTCGAGCGGGGTGTATCGCCCGCCCGCCGTCGCCGCGGCCGCGATCGCCTCGGGCGCGAGAGGCGCGCGACCCAGGTTCGTGTGGATTACGACACCGGTCGCGTTGACAACGGCAGGCAAGGCCGCGCGGGCGAGCTGGGCGGCTTCGGACGCCCACCGCTCGAGCACTTCGCGCTCGACGTCCGCGCGGGAGCCATATCCACCGCCGTTCGCGCTCAGCTCCGCGCGCACGCTGTCCAGGGCTCGCGCGAGCGCCGTCCGCTCGAGCGCTTCACCTACCCCCAGTGCGCGCACCGCCTGGGGAATTCGCGCCAGGCAGTCGTTGACCGCCGGCAGCCAGCGCGGGCCGGCATCGCCGGGCGTCACGGCTCCACCGCCGCGGGCGGCCCCTCGGCGGGCGCGACCTCCGGCCAGGGGACCCGCTCCGACGGCCAGACCGCCGGCCCCTCGTAATCGGGACGGAACGTGCGCCCGCCTTCCGGCGTCGCCGCCAGGCCGCTCCGATTCCGTACCACCAGCTCGATCCGGTAGACGCGGTCCCTGCGGAGCGGCTCGGCGGGGACGACCACGAGCGCGCGCGCGCCCGACGGCTCGACCGCTGAGATCGCGATGGGCCGCCCGCGGAGCTCCGCGGGCGCCAGCGAGTCGAGCGGGATCTCCGCGTCCACGAGTTCCGGGTCGGCCTCCCAGAGCCGGGCGGACGCGGCCGTCGGCCCGGGTTCGGTCGCCAGGTCGTCGTCGAGAGTCACGGCGAGCGAGCGCGACTCGGGCGTCTCCACGGACACGATCAGGGGCGCGGTCGTGTCGACAACCGCGATCCGATACATGGCCTCGTGCGCGCGATCCTCGGCCGAGATCTCGAACGTGTCGCGGGTCCCAGGCTCGTCGGTCATCTGCCACCCGTCCGGCCGCACCCGCTCGATCCACGCGGTGGCCTCGTACCTCCCATAGGCGACCCCCTCCATCTCGACCCTCCCCTGGGAATCGGCCACCATGCTGTAGTCGAGCTCGTGGCCCAGCGCTTCGAGGTGGTAGCGCGCGAGCGCGGCGGGCAGAGTGTCCTCCTCGATCGTCGCGCGGACGATCGAGAGCGTGATAGGCCGCTCTCCACCCGTAGAGAACAGGATCGTCCGCGCGGTCGTCGTCGCGTTGCCATCGCGATCCTGGAGCCCCGGCAGGATCGTCACCATGTAGGTCACTCCATCGACCATCGGCGCATTCGGCGACAGCGTGATCTCCTCGCCGTCGAGCCGGATATCGAACTCCGGAGTATCGGGGTTGACGAGGATCCGGCTGGCGAGGTCGCCGATCCCCCGCTCGCCTATCGGCTCGTCGAAGCGGAGCCGGATCGCCTGGTCCGTGGAGGCGTTGACGGCGCGGTCGGGGGGATCGCTCTCGATCAGGACGGGCGGCGCCTCGTCCACGGGCCCGCCCGGTGGAAACCCCTCGCTCGCGCAAGCGCCGAGCGCGAAGCAGAGTGTCGCGGCGCCCCACATGGCGACGCCGGCAGGACACCGGCGCGCCCGGTTCAGGAGGCCTCGAGGCTCGATTCGAGCTCCCGGAGCCGCTCGAGCGATCGCTCCAGGTCGGCGGCTTTCTCCCGTTCTCGCGCGACCACTTCGGCTGGTGCGCGCGAGACGAACCGCTGGTCCGCGAGTTTGGCGCGCGAGGACGCGAGCAGCCGCTCGACGCCGGCGATCTCAGCGGCGAGGCGCTCCCTCTCGCGCTCGACGTCTACCAGGTCGGCGAGCCGCACGGCTACCTCGACGCCGCCGCGCACGACCTCTCCCGCGATCCCCTTGCCCCGGGGAGCCGAATCCACGACGCGCGCCTCGCTTGCCAGCGCGAGCCTCGCGACGTCGTCCACGAACCGCTCCAGCGTCGCGCGGTCGGCCGGATCCTCCGCCGCGACCGTCATCGGAGCGCGCCGAGTCGGCGGTACGTCGTAGCGGGCGCGCAGCGCGCGCGCGGCTCCGATGACCTGCTGGAGGAGCTCCATCGAAGCCGACTCCGCGGGATACGACCAGCCCGCCGGCTCGGGCCACGGCGCGATCATGACCGACTCGTGGCCTCTCAGCCCGGCCGGCAGCTGCCGCCATAGCTCCTCTGTGACGAAGGGCATGAACGGGTGGAGGAGTCTCAGACTCCGCTCCAGCGCGATCAGCAGCACTCCTCGCACCGCATCGCCCGCTGGCGCCGCCAGCCGCGGCTTGGACCATTCGATGTACCAGTCGCAGTAGTCGTGCCAGAGAAACTCGTAGATCGCCTGAGCCGCGTCGTTCATGCGGAACGACGCGAGCGCCCGGTCGACCGCCTCGGTGGCGGCGTCCAGCCGGTGGAGGATCCACTTGTCGGGCGGTTCCAGCGCATCCACGTCGATATCGACCGGCTCGAAGTCGGCGGGAACGTTCATGAGCACGTAGCGTGCGGCGTTCCAGAGCTTGTTGGCGAAGTTGCGCCCGATCCTGAAATCCTCTGGAGCGAGATGGATGTCGGTTCCCGTGGGCGCGGCCGCGACCAGCGTGAAGCGCAGCGCATCGGCCCCGTATTCGTCGATCACTTCGCGCGGATCGATTCCGTTGCCCAGAGACTTCGACATCCGGCGCCCCTGCGCGTCGCGGACGGTGCCGTTGATCACCACGTCCCGGAACGGGCACTCGCCCGTGCAGAAGTAGCCCGCCATCACCATGCGCGCGACCCAGAAGAACAGGATCTCCGATGCGGTGACGAGCGTGTTCGTCGGATAGAAGGTGGCCAGGTCCTCGGTCTCGTCGGGCCAGCCGAGCGTCGAGAACGGCCACAGCCACGAGGAGAACCAGGTGTCCAGCACGTCGGGGTCCTGCTCGAGCGCGGTCGAGCCGCACTCCGGGCAGCGGTCGGGATCCTCGCGGGCCGCGAAGACGTGTCCGTCGGCGCAGGTCCAGACGGGGATCCGATGGCCCCACCAGATCTGCCGCGAGATGCACCAATCGCGCACGTTCTCGAGCCAGTGCGCATAGACCTTCTCCCAGCGCGCGGGCGTGATCGAGAGCTTCCCTTCGCGGAGGACGGCGAGCGCGGGGACCGCCAGCGGCTGCATGCGGACGAACCACTGATCGCTGAGATACGGCTCGACCACGGTGTCGCAGCGGTAGCAGCGGCCGACGGAGTGGCGAATCTCCTCTTCCGCGACGAGCAGACCTTCGGCCCTCAGCGCGTCCAGCACCGCCTCACGCGCCGCGAAACGGTCGAGCCCCGCGAAGCGCCCGGCGGCGTCGCTCATGGTGGCGTCGGGGTTCAGCACGTTGACGCGCGGCAGGCCGTGGCGCTCCCCCACCAGGAAGTCGTCGGGGTCATGGGCCGGCGTGATCTTGACGGCCCCGGTCCCGAACTCGCGATCGACGAAGGAATCGGCGATGATCGGCAGCTCGCGACCGACCAGGGGGAGGATCGCGGTAGACCCGACCAGTGCGCGATAGCGCTCGTCCTCCGGATGGACGGCGATCCCCGTGTCACCGAGGATCGTCTCCGGGCGCGTGGTCGCGACCTGGATGTGGCCGGAACCGTCGGAGAGCGGGTAGCGAACCGTGTACAGCCGACCGGCCTGCTCCTGCTTCTCCGCCTCCTCGTCCGACAGAGCGGTCCCGCAGCGCGGACACCAGTTGATGATGTATTGCCCGCGATACACGAGGTCTTCCTCGTAGAGCCGGACGAAGACCTCGCGCACGGCGCGGGATAGCCCCTCGTCCATCGTGAAGCGCGCGCGTTCCCAGTCGCAGGACACGCCGAGGCGCATGAGCTGGTCGTAGATCTCGTCGCCGTACTTCTCCTTCCAAGCCCACACGCGCTCCAGGAACTTGTCGCGGCCGAGGTCCTGGCGGCTGAGTCCTTCTGCGGCCAGCTCCCGCTCGACGACGTTCTGGGTGGCGATGCCCGCGTGATCGGTGCCCGGAAGGTAGAGGGCCCGCCGGCCCCGCATCCGCTCGCAGCGGATGAGCACGTCCTGGAGCGCATTGTTGAGCGCGTGCCCCATATGGAGCACTCCGGTCACGTTGGGCGGCGGGATGACGATCGTATAGGGCTCGGGCCCCTCGCCCGCCGGCGGATGGAAGTACCCGCGCTCGCGCCACTCGGCGTACAGGCGGGACTCGATCGCCGATGGATCGAAGCGCGGCGAAAGGGCCGCGGCGCCGGGCGTCGCGCGGCGGGCGTCGGTCTCGGGCATGGTCCTCGCGGGGATCCTGGGACGGGATGGGGACGACGATCGACGGTCGGCTCGGGGCAGGAGTCTACCGGCTCTTCCCGCGGCCCGTCAACGCGCGCTCAGCGCGCCCGCGCCGCGACCGCCCAGTGGAGGAGCAGGAGGAGCGTCGCGAGGAGAAAGGCCCAGGGCGCGAGCCCCAGGCCCACGACCCGCCCCGCGGCGGACGCGCCCGGGGCCTCCGCCCGCGGCAGGGGCTCCCCGCCGTCGATGACCGCGCCGCCGCTGGCCCGCGCCGTCGCCGCGAGCGCCCCGGTATCGGCCTCGGTCCGCGCGAGGTCCGGCGACCACGTCTCGACCGCGAACGCGCGGGTCTCCCGCCGGCCGCCCGCCTCGAGCTCGAGCTTCCAGGCGCCGGGCGGAAGCGGCCCGACCCCGATCGATGGCGCGCCCGCTTCGGACACCCCGCTCGCCGCCTCCGCGCCCCCCGCTGCGACGACGCGCCATGCGAGCGGCTCGGCCGGGTCCGCGCGCCGGACCTCGAGGGGCTCGCCCGCGGCGACACGGCCGGCCTCGGGCATGGTGACGAGAGCGACCTCGTCCGCGCTCGCCGCGGAGAGCCAGCGCGCGGCGCCCTCGGTCCAGGCGCGCCAGAAGCGCCGGGTCGGCGCCTCCCTTCCCGTGCCGCCTTCGAGCGCGAGCCGGTACCACCCCGTTCCGAGCGCCACCACGTGGCGGTTCAAGCCCCGCTCGAGCGACCAGGCCACCGGAGCGCCTCCCGCCTGGAGCAGCACAACCGCCCCACCGGGCAGCGTCGGCCGCGCCGATGGCAGTCCCTCGAGAGGCGGCCACGCGGCGGAGCCATCGGGCGCCGCCGCCAGCGGGCCGACGACACCTTCGAGCCACCGGCGGCCGGCGGCCGTCAGGGCCGGCGGGACCGGCGGGGAGTCTCCGGCTCCCGGCGCGCGGAGGCCGGCGAGCTCGCCGCCGGTGCGGCCGGGACCCCAGAAGATCCCTCGCCCGCCGGGAGCCGCGAAGCGCTCGACCCAGCGTCTTCCGGCCTGACCGAGCAGCGCGGGATCGCCGATCAGCCACAGGGCCTCGTAGCGGGCGGGATCGAGCCCGGCCCAGGACGCCGCCTGCCCGCCATCCACGCTCCGCAACGTTCCCTCCGTCGCCCCCCAGTACGCGTCCACCGGCTCCGCGGCCGACGCCGCCAGCGCCCGGTGGACGAAGCCGAGCTCCCACCCCGGAGCCAGCCCGACGAGCAGCGTTCGGGATTCCGGAGAGGCGCGCCAGACGCGCGACCGGGAGTCGTTCGCGGGCACGGCGTCGGCGGATTCCACGAGTCGGGCCTCGACGACCACCTCGGTCCTGGCCACCCCCGGCAATCCGATACGAACCTCCCGCCGCTCGCCGGCCGCGAGCGCGGGGACGCGCGCGCGCGCGACCTCTCGGCCATCGACGAGCACGGCGAGCGTCCGCGCGGCCACCTCCCTGCCCCCCGCGGCCGCCACCTCGACCGCGACCCGGGCACCCTCGTCGTCGTCCTCGATGCGCAGATCGAGGACGGCGGCATCGGGGAGGGTGACCGGACCGGGAATCCGCGCGAAGACCGGCACGGGCGGCGCCGCGCTCCCACCACCGGCCGTCGAGCGCCCGTCGGATACGACGAGGATCGCGGCCGGAAGCGAGGCCGACGACGCCTCGATCGCCGCAGCGAGATCGGTCGTACGCCCGCCGAACGAGTCGACATCCACGTTCCAGCCCGCGGTCGAGCGGGAGTAGCCCTCGCCCTCGAGCCATGCGCGCGCCTCCTCGAGCCGTGTCGGCCCACCGGCGCCGACCGCGGACATGCTCTCCGACCGGTCGAGGAGCACGACCAGCCGCGGGCCGTCGGCCCCCCGCGCGCGCCATCCGGCGTTGACGAGCGCTAGCGCGAGGACGGCAGCAGCGAGACCCTGGAGCAACGCCGAGACGGGAGAGCTTCGCGAGGGAGGCGACAGGACGAGCCAGGCGAGGAGCGCGATCAGCCCCAGCAGGACGAGCGGCAGAGAGGGCGGATCCCAGGCCGGCGTCAAGAAGACTCCATGCCCAGGTACGCGGCGGGCGCGTCGGGGTCTTCCCAGTGAGCGCGCATCCAGCGGCCGAGGAGGGTGGGCCGAAAGGGGGCGTCCGCGAACGACTCGCGGTCGAGCCACCGGATTCCGACGAGCGTCGCCGGGTGGCCGTCGCCCTCGGGGTCAGAGCCGAGACGCGGCCGCCCGCTCCAGCGAGTCGCATAGAACGTGCAGTCGAGGACCTGGCGCCCGTTGCCGTGAAACTCGCTCACGGCCCAGAGCCGGCCGTCCTCGACGGCCAGGCCGGTTTCCTCGCGCATCTCACGGACGGCCGCCTCCCACAGCGTCTCGCCGCGGTCGAGGTGCCCACCGGGGAGAACCAGGTACTCCGTCCCCGCCCTGCGGTGGCGGACGCAGAGCAGGTCGCCCTCCACGAAGAGGGCGATCTGCGCTCGCACCGACAGACCTCCCTCAGACACCAGCCGGCGTCGAAGCCGCCGCGGGGTCCTCGCTGAGGCCGGCGGCGATCCGGTCGAGGTCGCCGGGTCCCCAGACCGGCCGCTCCCAGGGACCCGCCGCCCCGACGAGCGAGGCCGCATCCCGCGCGCCGGCTCCGTTCCATTCCGGCACGTAGAGCCCGTGCATCCGCCCGACGATCCGCCGCGCCGAGACCTTGATCTCCTTCTGGCCCGGGAGAGCCACCATGATGGCGAGATCGGGATCGAGCGACTCCACGACGCGATTGCCCTCGATCACGATGCCCGGATAGTCGCGGAGCTCGGCCAGCGCGCGCGCGATGCCCTCCGCCTCCTGTCCGCGCGCCACCACCACCCAGCGGACGTCCGCCGCGCCGGACGCCCAGTAGCGTCCCGTGTCCTTCGCCGCCACGTCGGTGTCCGCGCGATCGGAGAAGACGCGGGGCTCATCGCCCAGCAGCCCACTCACGCAGCAGGTGTCCGGATCGCGCCCGCAGCTCCGGTAGTGCCCGCGCGTCACCTTGATCGCCGCCCACCCCGGGAGCCGGGCCAGCAGCTCGCAGACGAGCGTCGTCTTTCCGACCTCCGAGCACGTGCCCGATACGGTGACGATGCGCATGTCCGGAATCTACACCCTCGGGACGGGCCCGCCGTCCCGGCTCGCGGGGTTCAGCGTCCGACGATCCAATCCGGGTGGCTGAGAGAGAAGCAGAGGGCCTCCAGCTCGATCGCGAGATTGACGTCCCTGAGGGTCACCGTCTCGGGTAGGACGAGCTTCCGGGGCGCGAAGTTCAGGATGGCGGTGATTCCCGCCCCGACCATCGCGTCGGCCACCTCCTGCGCCGCGTCGGCCGGCGTGACGACGATCCCGATCTCGATCCCCTTGTGGCGGACCGAGCTCGCCAGGGCGGCCACGTCCTCGATCTCCAGCTGCCCCCATCGTTTCCCGATCTTGCGCGGGTCGACGTCGAAGACCGCGACCACGTGGAAGCCGCGATGCCGAAATCCGTCGTAGGCGTAGAGCGCGGCGCCGAGCTTTCCGGCGCCGACGAGCGCCACCTCCCACCGCCGGCCCACGCCCAGGATGTCGGCCAGGCGCGCTCTCAGGTCCGCCACGGGGTAGCCCAGGCCCCGCTTGCCGAACGATCCGAAGTGGGACAGGTCCTTCCGCACCTGGGCGGACGTCGTGCCGCCACGGTCAGCCAGGTCCTCGCTCGAGATCGTCGCCCGACCCTCCACCTCGAACGCCTCGAGGAAGCGCAGGTAGTGGCTCAGGCGCCGGAGCGCGGAATCGGAGATCCTCGGAGGGGCGGTCACGGGGTCGGCGGGGAGTTTGT
>JAICQP010000233.1 GCA_025937815.1 Gemmatimonadota bacterium | reverse complement strand
CATGCCGCCGGATGGGCGGCGAAGATCCCGCCCGGCTGGGCGGGGTGTTCCTTGCCATAGCGGAGAGGCTCTCCGCGGCAATCGGTGACCCTGCCGCCCGCGGCGCGGAGCATGGCCTCGGGTGCGCAGGTGTCCCATTCCTTCAGATATGGAACGGGATGGACGTACAGGTCGGCCTCTCCCGAGGCGACCAGGGCGCACTTGCTGCCCGCGGATCCCGACAAGATAACCTCCACCTCCCCGAGCGCCGCCTCCAGGCGACGGATCCGCTCGTCCGGATGCGAGCGGGACCGGACGAAGCGCAGAGGCTCGTGGAGGGCCCCGGTCGCCAGCCCCTCGGTGCGCGGCCGGGTGCTGGCTTCCTCGATCCGCCATGCCCCGAGGCCCGGTGCCCCCGCGAATAGCCGGTCGGTGGCGGGCTGGTAGACGGCGCCGAGCTCGGCCGCTCCATCCACCGCCAGGCCCACCATGACGCTGAACTCGCCGATCCGGTCGATGAACTCCCGGGTGCCGTCGAGGGGGTCCACCACCCACAGCCGGGTCTCCGCGAGCCCGGCCGGCGCCGGCGCCTCCTCGCTCAGGATCGGCTCGCCGGCCCGCTGCCGGCCCAGCACCTCCAGGATCGCCTCCTGGCTGGCGCGGTCGGCGGCGGTCACCGGCCCCCGGCCGGTGGGGTCTTCTACCGCCAGATCGTCGCGCCGGTACAGCTCGCGCGCCGCCAGACCACCCGCCAGGGCGGCGCTCGCCGCCACGGCGAGGTCCGCTCCTGCCGGTCCCGCCGTCTTCGACAGCGACTCCTGGATGCGCTGAACTGGGTCGATGGGTCGCTCGGGGGTCAGGCCTCGCCCCAGACGCGACCGCTGGTCCCCTCGATGCCTCTCAGCTTGAGGGCGAACTCCGAGCTGTTGGTCGCGTGGGCGAGCGCTTCGTCCTGATCGATGGTGCCTTCCTGGTAGAGCTCCATGAGGCTCTGGTCGAAGGTCTGCATCCCGTACTGCACTCCGCCCTCGGCGATGAGCTCGGCGATCTTGGACGGCCGTTCGCCGCTATGCAGGAAGTCGCGGATCGCCTCGGTGTTGACCATCACCTCGCAGGCGGGTACCCGCGCCTTGCCGTCCGCCGTGCGAATCAGCCGCAGCGAAACCACTCCCTGCAGATTTTCCGCCAGCAGCGCGCGGACCTCCTGGGATCGCTCCGGCGGGAAGAACGTCATGATGCGCTGGATCGTCTGCGCGGCGTCGGTCGTATGCAGCGTGGCGAAGACGAGGTGGCCGGTGTTGGCCGCCTTCAGCGCGATGTCCATGCTTTCGGCATCACGGATCTCCCCCACCATCAGGACGTCCGGGTCCTGCCGGAGCACGTGGCGCAGGCCCGTCGCGTAGTCCGTGGTGTCGACCCCCACCTCGCGCTGCGTCACGAACGACTTGTTGTCCCGGATGAGGAACTCGATCGGGTCCTCGATCGTGACGATCTTGAGCCGCCGGTTGGAGTTGATGTGCTCGACCATGGCGGCGAGGGTCGTGGACTTGCCACTGCCGGTTATCCCGGTCAGCAGGATGATCCCTCGCGGGCGCAATGCCAGGGCGCCCACTATGGGCGGCAGGTGGAGACCCGTCAGCGATTTCACCGACACCGGGATGCTGCGCAACGTCGCGGTCGGGGTTCCGCGCTGCATGCCGAGATTGACGCGGAAGCGGCCCAGTTGAGGCACACCCACCGCGAAATCCAGTTCCCGAGCGCGCTCGAACTGGGCGCGCTGCTGGTCGCTGGTCAGCTCCGCGATGACCTCGGACATGTCCTCGCGGCTCAGCGTGGGGTGATCCATGGGGATCAGCTGTCCCAGGAGGCGTACCACGGGCGGGGCCCCGACCTTGAGGTGGAGGTCGGAGGCCTCGTGCTGCAGCATCGAGCGCAGGATCTCCCGGAGATCCATGATCTCAGTGGATCTCTATCTCGAACAGCGGCTGGCCGTACTCCACGGGGGCCGCGTTTTCCGCCAGGATCTTCCGCACCGTTCCGCTGACCTCGGCTTGGAGCTCGTTCATCAGCTTCATGGCCTCCAAAATGCAAAGCGTCTGGCCGACGCGGACGGTGTCCCCGACCTCGACGAAGGGCGGCGCCTCGGGCGCTGGAGCGCGGTAAAACGTCCCCACCATGGGGGATTCCACGACGTGATGCTGCGTTCCCTTGTCCTGCGCGCCTTCGACCGCGGACCCGCCGGGCGTGACGGCATGCACTTCGGATGCATGAACGGGGCCATGCAACGGGGCGGCTGCCGGGGCGGGCCCCCGGCGGTGTTTGACGATCCGCACGGTCCGGCCCCAGCGCCCGATCTCGAGCTCGTCGATGTCGCTCTCCTCGACGAGTCGGATCAGGGCTTTGAGCTCCTCGGGGTTCACTAGACGCGCTCCAGATACGCGTTGGTGCGCGTGTCGACGCGGATGACCTCTCCCCGCTCGATGAACAGCGGGACCTGAACCACCGCGCCGGTCTCGATCTTCGCCGGCTTGGTCCCCCCCGAAGCCGTGTCTCCGCGCACTCCCGGGTCGGTCTCCACAACCCGCGCCTCGATGAATTTGGGCAGCTCCACACCGATGATCCTGCCGTCGTGGACCAGCACGTCGCAGACGACGTTCTCCTTGAGGTACGTGCGCTGCTCTTCCAGGAGGTCCTCGTTCACCGGGTGCTGCTCGTAGCTCTGGGTGTCCATGAAGTACGCGAAGTGGTCGCTCGAGTAGAGGTATTGCATCGGGCGCCGCTCGAGTCGCACGTCCTCGACCCGCTCGCCGGCACGGAAGGT
>JAICQP010000250.1 GCA_025937815.1 Gemmatimonadota bacterium | reverse complement strand
CTCTCGATGACAACCAGCGGTTCGAGGTGACGACCGGCTCCTTCAGCCTGGAGTAGGCTCGATGGTGCGGCCGCTCAACTCCACGCGAGAATCGGGTCACCAGCGCACACCGCCCTGCACGACCAGCACCGCGTCGAGCGGGTAGTCGTTGTTCTCCCGGTAGCGGACGCGGGCGCCGCCGCCGCCCCATAGCCGCCCGGTGACGCCCGTGATGCCGGCCTCGAAGGCGAACTGCCGATCGGTCTCCACGGCCTCGATGTCGACGAACGTTCGCGCCTCCCGAACCCAGCGGAGCTGGGGCACCACGTATACGATCGCCCGCGGCGCGCTGGTCGAGTCGGGTAGGCTCGAGAATCCCAGGCCCCAACCGAGCGTGACGATCGAGGTGTCGATGTCCAAGTCGCCGGGCTCGACCGAGAAGCCCTCCGGATCGTCGTCGAAGTAGGCGACCCCGATCGTCGGACAGGCCCTGCGGCTCCAGCCGACCCAGGCGAGCCCGCCCCCGACGGCGGGCTCGAGCTCGCTCGGGAAAGAACCCGGAAAGTCCTGCATGACCCCGCCGGCATGCGCCCGCCACGCGAACGCGCGCGAGGAGCCGGCGTACTGAGCGGCCAGCAGCGTGTACCCGGTCTCGGTCTCGACGAGCGCGCCGAGGCCGTGGCCGCCGGCCTCGAGCGGCAGTCCCCAGCAGGCCTGCGCGCGGGCGACGCCCGGCAGGGCCAGTAGAGCCACGATGGCCAGGGCAAGGGGTTTCACGATGACAGAGTACGCGGTCCGGTCTCCAGGAAGCACACGGGCCAGTCCCCCGGCGAGCCGCTACGCGAACGTCGGCTCGATCCGGATCTCCGTCCTGACCGACGTCGCGATGTAGCAATCGTGGTGTGCGGCGTCGTGGAGCTCGCGCAGGTCGTCGGCGGTGGGGGCGGAGTCGCCGCCGAAGACCGCGTGCGGGCGCAGAGTGACCCGGGTGACCGCCAACCTCCCCTCGGCGTTCTTCTCCATGACGCCGACCGCCTCGTCCCGGTACGAATCCACGCGGAAGCCCCGCCTCGACGCGCCCCAGAGGAACCAGAGCATGTGGCAGCTCGAGATCGAGGCCACGAACGCCTCCTCGGGATCGATCGCGGAAGGGTCGGACATGGGCGGCCGCACGGAGTGCGGCGACGCCGAGGCGGGCACCGTCAGCCCGCCGTCGAAGCTCCAATCGTGCGCGCGGCTGTAGCGGTGGTCGACGAACGCGTCGTCGCCGCGCTTCCACGAGATCGTCGCCAAGTACTCACTCATCGCGTATCCGTCGCGGCCGACGCACGAGCTCGCCCCCGCAGTTCGGGCACGGTCGCGCGCCCGACTCCGCGCAACGCTCGCAGAACGTGCATTCGAAGCTGCAGATGAAGGCGGTTCCGCCGGCAGCGAGCGCGGTCCCGCACCCCTCGCATTCCGCGCGCATCTCCAACGCCATGAGCTGCTATCTAGTCTCGAGTCGACGAGGGGGCTAGCACTGGCCGCGCATGTGGGGACTACGGCCGACGACGCCCGCCCGCTACCGCACCGCAGGCAGGATCAACCCCGGGATGAGCTCAGCCTGTGCGTACTGCCAGCCCCGGCTGGCGTAGTTGCCGCCGAAGACCAGGATCACGAGGTCGAGGTCGGGGACCACCGTCAGGTTCTGGCCGCCGTTGCCGAGGGCGGAAAACGTGTACACGGTGCCCTCGCCGTACGGCATGTCGGCGCCCCACCAGAGATAGCCGTAGCCGCGGTCCCCCATCCGGTAGAGCGGCGACGAGGCGCGCGCCACGAACGCGCTGCTCAGGATCCGTCGTCCCTGCCACATTCCGTCGTCGAGCATCAACTGGCCGAACTTCAGGAAGTCGCGGGGCAGGAACTGGACTCCGCCACCTCCGTAAGGATTCCCGCTGGGGTCCATGGTCCATCCGTAACGGTCGATGTGCATGGGTCGCGCGAGCAGGCGATCGAAGAGGTACAGCGGAAACTCCCCCGTCGCCCGCGCCACGACGCCGAGGGCGAGGTTCGGGTTCGCGCTGCAGTAGATCGCGGTGTCGCCCGGCGCGAACGCCATGGGCACGGTCAGCGTGTACTGGAGGAAGTCGGGTTCGTTGCGGTCCCACATCCCGTTCTCGTTGCCCGGGGCGTCGGGGTTGGAGTCGTCG
>JAICQP010000146.1 GCA_025937815.1 Gemmatimonadota bacterium | reverse complement strand
CGCGTGAGAGTTATGCGATGGGGCATTACGAATGAACTGTTATGCGGCTACCATAGGGAAATCACCGCACAAATGCAAACTGGAAGATGGGTCGTGCCGGCGGTGCGACGCCTGATTCACATAGTTGACGAGAATTGAACGGTTCTGGCGGTTGTCAATTGTGCGGAAATCGCGCGTGACGATTGGCTAGAGCGCGAATGGCTAGCCACGGGCGGCGATTCAGGTACCGGCGACCGTCACCGGTTGCGCGGCGACGCTCTGCCTGCAAGCAGCGAGACGATCGCGGGCAGCATCGGGAAGTGGAAGAGGCGGTCGACGGTTGCCCCCAGCGCGAAGGCGACAACTGTCAAAGCCGCCACGGTCGAGACGTCCGTCGGATGTCGGGCGAGGGCGAAGATCGACCAGCCAATGAGCGCCAGCAGCAGGCACAGTCCGACGAAGCCCGTCTCTGCCGCCGTCTGCAGGAACTCGTTGTGGACCCAGCGACCGTCCGGGTCGCTCCCGAAGAAGCTCTTCTCCTGGAAGCCACCGGGGCCCACGCCTATCAAGGAGTGGTTCGTGAACAGACGATAGCCGTCCGCCCACAGGTTCGCCCGACCGAACAGGCCGCTGGCTGTGCGGGTGTCCCGCTTGGCAACAAACTCGGTCGTGTAGTGCCGCGCGACCAGAAATGAGAGGACGACAGCCGTGACCAGGACCACGCTCACGCCCGCGAGTATTACCCGGTGACCGCGTCGGGCGGCGACGATCCAGACGGCCGGCACGAAGAGGATAGATGAGAACACTGCGCCTCGGGCGTGGGACAGGACGGGCAGGACGAGGAACACCATGATGCACGCTATCAGCCCGAGCGGGAGCGCTAGCGTTAACGTCCGCGAGCGTGTCGAGCGCGACCCTCGCCTGAGGGAGCGGCTCGCGGCAACAGCCATGAGAGCCGCGAAGGAGGAAATGACGAAGAACGATCCGTTCGCGTTCGAGTACCCTAGAAAGGCGGTCGTGAGGGACAGAACGGGGTGCGGTATGGCGAGGACCAAGACCATGACCCCGAGCGCGACGACGGCTAGAGGGACAGTCAACCGACCCACCTTGGTGCGCGACGAGTAGCCCAAGGCCCAGGAGCCCGCGGCGAGGAAAACGACTGCCACCATGCTCCAGGGAGCGCGACCGTTCACCAGCCCGCTGAGAAGGACCCAGCTAGCGAAGGCCGCGACGAGCCCGAGCCCCGTTCGGTGGAGTGGCGAGATTCGGAGAGCCACGCTAGGACTTGGTGTGCTGGACGCTGTCACCCCCCAGCTCTCGCGTGACGATGGGCTTGAGCTCGACGGGCTCTTCCGACCACACGGCGAGCTCCGAGAGGCGCTCCGCCGCCACCGCCGCTTCGTCTTCGGTCCGCGCGTGCACGACGCACCACGCCTCGCCCACCGCGACCTCCTCGCCGGGCCGGCGCAGGAGCTCGAACCCCACCGCGCGATCGATATCCGCGCCCTTGGTCCGCCGACCGCCGCCCAGATCGATGAGCGCGTAGCCGACCTCTCGCGCCGGGAGCCTGGCCAGCCAGCAGGCGGCGGGTGCCGGCACTTCGCGCCGGCACGGCGCGGACGGCAGCAGCGACGGGTCGTCGACCACCCCGGGATCGCCTCCCTGGGCCTCGACGTTGGCGCGGAACAGCTCCAGCGCGCGCCCGCTCGCAAGCGCCTCTTCGACGCGGGCCCTGGCCCCGGAGGCCTCCGCCAGCCCTCCCAGGACGAGCATGCGCTCGGCCAGTGCGGTCACGAGTTCCCGGAGCCGCTCGTCGACGGGCTCACCGCGAAGCAGGGCGATCGACTCCTGGATCTCCAGGGCATGGCCGATCGTGCGGCCTAGCGGAATGTCCATGCGCGTCATGAGAGCTTCGACGCGCACGTCGAATTCGGCGCCGATCCGGATCATGCTGCGCGCCAGGCCCTCGGCGTCCTCGTAGGCGACCATGAAGGCGCCGTCGCCCCACTTCACGTCGGACGCCAGGGCCGATACGCCCTCGGCGATCTTCTTCGACATGATGCTCGCCGTGATGAGCGGGATCGACTCCACCGTGGCGGTCACGTCCCGCAGCGCGTAGACCTCGCGATCCAGCGGCGCGAACGTGCCCGTCTGTCCCCCCATCCCGTACCCCACGTCCCGCAGCAGGCGGGCGAAGTCTTCCCGCGTCAGCTGGACCCGGTAGCCGGGGATCGACTCCAGCTTGTCGAGCGTGCCCCCTGTATGGCCGAGGCCGCGTCCCGAGACCATGGGGACCTTGAGGCCGCAGGCCGCGGCCAGGGGGGCGAGCGGTATGGACACCTTGTCCCCCACACCTCCCGTCGAGTGCTTGTCCACCACCGGCCCGTCCACATCCTCCCAGGACCACGTCTCGCCGGATTCGACCATGATACGGGTGAGCGCGCTGGTCTCCGCCGCATCCATCCCCTGGAAGTACACGGCCATCAGGAGCGCCGAGACGTGGTAGTCGGTCACCTCCCCCGCCAGATAGTCGGAAAAAAAGGCGGCCCACTCGTCGTGAGAGAGTGAGCCGCCGTCGCGTTTCTTGCGGATGATCGAGGCTGGATTCAGAGCCGACCGCTCACGCCATCCGCTGCCCGCCCGAAGCCATCCGTTCCGCCATGTCGCCGATGACCGGGAGCTTCCACTTCTCGCCCGAGTAGCCCTTGATCAGCAGCACCACCCAGAGGACGAACACCGCCAGGCCGAGCAGCATGGTCAGCAGGGAGAAGATGCTCCCCAGCGAGAGGGAAATCGACAGGATGACGAACTGCAGGATCGTGATGACGATCCACAGGACGATCATCGAGCCGCTGAAGAGGATCGACTGGGCCGCGTGGAATCGCACCACTTCGTTGCTCTTCTCGATAAGGAAGAAGATGAGCCCTGTGATGATCCCCAGGATGTAGCACAGCAGACCCGCCAGCTTCGGGTCGAGCCCGGTGGAACTCTGGCTCGCGGCCGACGGTCGCTGTCCTGGAGGCGGTGGGGGTTGCGGTACGTTCTGATCGTTCAAGGCTCCTCCTTGACCCTGGTGGCCCATGCGTCCGGGGTTGGATCCATCGGCCCATAGGGTAAGATGGCGCCGAGCCGGGCACAAGTCGGGGGAGGTCGTGTATCATGCTTCCCATCCGGCAACGATTGACTTCCTAACCCCTCGTGCGGAGGTCCCATGGCTCGAGCGCTTCCGATCCTACTGATTGCCGGCACCCTCATCTCCATCCTCCCTTCCGACTCGCGTTCGCAGGATCTTCAGATCATGGCCTACGGCGTGCGCGCCGGGGCGACCCTCGACGACGACCTCACGCAGCTGCTGATCGGCGGCCAGGTGGACGCGGGGAGGCTGGCCGAGAACGTCCGGCTGCAGCCGTTCGTCACCCTGGGTCTGGGCGACGACGCGCTTTCGTTCATGCTCGCCGGCGAGCTGCACTACCTGTTCCCCGTCGACCCCGCGCGCTCGCGCGTGGAGCCCTACGCCGGCGCCGGTCTCGGTCTCAGTCACGTCAACTACGATCGCGCCGGGCGCGACGACGACTCCACCGAGATCGCGCTCCTGCTCGCCGGCGGGGTCGACGTTCCCGTGCAGCGCTGGTGGGGCTGGTTCGGCGAGGTCCGCTTTCAGATCGCCGACGAGTCGTTATTCCGCCTCGAAGGCGGCATCAACTGGCAGTATTGAGGCGGGTGGAAACGGGTCATCTGCTTCGTTCCGCTCCTCGTTCTTCCTGCGGCGTGGGAATCACCACGCCTCGGAAGAGCCTCGTCGCGCGCCTCGCATCTGACCCGTTTCGAGCCGCCTCGCCCTAGGGTGTGGGTGGGGTCGGTTGGAATAGCGAGGCGCGCACGAGTAGCGCCTGGGACGGCGGCGAGGACAGTTCGCGGATCTCGACGTGCTGGACGCGGCTTTCGCGCACCTGGCCGCGCGCCTCCCGCTCGATCCCGTCGCGCTGGACCGAGAACTCGATCGGCGCCCCCGTGCGGGCTCCCGCGATGTAGGTGTCCAGCGCGTAGCGGGTCGCGACGACCTCGTGGGGGGCGATCGGCGTCCCGTTGATCGCGAGGATCCGGTCGCCGACCCTGAGGCCCGCCGAGGCCGCCGTCCCCCCCGCGTCTACCGACGCGACGACGAACGCGCGGTCCGGGTCGGCCTCGAGCCGCGCGCCGAGCGTCCGCCTCCGCTCGGCTCGCTCCACCATCCGGAGCCCCGCCCGCTCCAGACCCTCGTCCAGCGACAACGTCCCGGCGCCCCCGAGAGCCGCCAGCGTCCCCGGCTCGACCGCCAGGGCGGCGGCGGCCCTGGCCCACGATTCCGGGTCCGAACCGTAGCCTCCCGGCGGTGTGGATCTCTGCAGGTAGTAGAGCAGCTGATCGAGCCCCCTGAGGCCGCGTGTCTCGTCGCGGATGGCGACATCGAGGAGGAACGCAGCCAGCGCGCCACCGGCCACCAGGCGCGCCATCGCGCGGTCGTCCCCGCCCCGCAGGACGGGGCCCACGAGCTCGCCGGGTGCGATCCCATCGCCGCCGCCCAGCTCCAGCCACAACGTCGCGAGGGCACCCATGTGCTGGTAGAACCGCTCCCGCGAAGCCCCGCCGCTTCGCCGCACGGGAAGCAGGCGCGCGTAGTATTCCGCCGCCCCCTCCACCAGCCACAGGTCCTCCACGCGGGGGGCCCGCGACCAGTCGGGCCGCGCCAGATCCCGCGGACCGAACCCGCCGGGAAGCCACGCATGGAGGTACTGGTGGAGGAGCATCGTCTGCATGCCGCTCTCCCGCACCTTGCGGCTGTCCATCTCGGGGAGGAAGATCGCGGCGCCGGCGCCATGCCCGGTGCCGCCGATCCCCGACACGTCCGGAGGCACGAAGTGGATGGCGATCATGTACCGGTCGTACATCGGCTCGCCGTAGAAATCGGAGCCCAGACCGATCGTCTCGTCGACGAGCGTCAGCAGGGAATCCGGCGAGAAATCGGCGGGCGCTCCCTGCACGGTCACCTGATGCGAGCGCCCGCGCTGGAAGAGCTTGTAGTCCAGGAATCGATCGCCGATGACGAACGGGGTCCCCGGCACCGCGCCGTAGTCCAGCGCCGAGAAGCGGTTGGGGCCCTCGCTCTGCATCGGGGCCGCCGCGCGCCAGCCGTTGGGGAGATCGAACGAGATCCTGACCGGCCGGGCCTCGAATCCTTCCAGGTATCCGAACAGGCCCGCACCGAGCGCATAGCCGGAGTGGAGATCGAGCCGGGTGCGGAAGGGCAGCGGCTCGGAGGGCGGGTCGGGAACGATCTGGTACGCGACGCTCAGGTACTGCGCGCCCTCGGGGTACAGACGCCACCGCGTGGCGCTGATGCGCCGCGTCGACACGGGATCGCCGCGGCCATCCTGGACCGAGAAGCTCTCCGCCTGCACCTGGCTGGAGAGGGGGCCGTACTGTCCGGGCACCCAGGTGGGAAGGGCGAAGTCCAGCGAGTCACGGCCGATCCGGTCCGTGGTCAGGGAGATGTCGTAGCGCATCCCGCCCGACACCTGCACCCGCACGAAGTAGTTGACCGGCTGGCGAGCCGTATCCGGCGGGCCGGTCGCGGGCGGCCGGCGAGGCCCGCAGGCGGCGCCGAGGCCCGCGAGCAGGGCCACGAGCAGAGGTCCGTATCTCCGGAATGTCATGCGCGCGCCTGCAAGATACCGGTGCTCGCGAGCCTCGCCGTCCACTGACTGACAGGCGGTGGCGGGGCCTGAAAAGCGGCCTGCTCGAGCCTCGAAAACGCTGCCCCGGGCCCTCGCGTGCCTGGTGTATCGAAACGATACAGAACCGCCGAAATATCGGTTGAATTGACTACATTGATATCGCAGCAAAGAGATTCCTGGACCGACCACATAAGTGGTGACCACCGCCCTTGACTTTCCGTCCCTACACGATAAACTGCAAGAGTCCGACGGCTACCGGTCCCGGTCGACTACGGAGCTGTCGGGTGAGTTAGGCCCGCGTTTCCT
>JAICQP010000112.1 GCA_025937815.1 Gemmatimonadota bacterium | reverse complement strand
CGGACTGGACAAGGTCAACCCCGGCAGCCTGATCCTATCGGGGGCCGCGATGTTCGAGTACATCGGCTGGGACGAGGCGAAGACCCGGATCGAGGCAGGCCTCGAAGCCGCCATCCGCGACCGGATCGTGACCTACGATCTGGCGCGGCAGATGGAAGGCGCGACGGAAGTGAAGTGCTCGGAGTTCGGGGACGCGATCGTCGCGAGGATGTAGACCGCTCGAGACGGCGAATTTCTGCGTTGCGTTCCTCGTGCCTCCCTGCGGCGCACCTTGCAGTGCGCCTCGGTCGCCCCTCGTCACACGCCTTGAACTTCGCCGTCTCGAGCGGTCTAGAAGCCGCAGCTCCTGAAGGTTCGCCATTCGCCACAGTTGTAGGGGTGCATGCAGTTCATCGACGAGGCGGTGATCGACGTGGAGGCGGGGCGGGGTGGGAGCGGGGTCGTCTCGTTCCGGCGCGAGAAGTACGTGCCCAAGGGCGGCCCGGACGGAGGCGACGGCGGCAAGGGCGGCGACGTCGTGATCGAGGCCGATCCCAACCTGTCGACGCTCCAGGACTTCCGCTACCGGACCCGCTATCGCGCGGGCCGTGGAGAGCACGGGTCGGGGAACAACCGGACGGGCGCCGAGGGCGCAGACGTGGTCCTGCGGGTGCCGGTCGGCACGCTCGTCCGCGTGCCGGAGAGCGGCGAGCTGATCGCGGACCTGACGCAGCCGGGCCAGCGCGCAGTGGTCGCCCGCGGTGGCCGCGGCGGGCGCGGCAACGCGTTTTTCGTGCGCGCCACCCGGCAGGCGCCCCGCCACGCGCAGGAGGGCGAGCCCGGCGAGAGCCGCCGGATCGCGCTCGAGCTCAAGCTCCTTGCCGACGTGGGCCTGGTGGGGAGCCCGAACGCCGGCAAGTCGACCCTGCTCTCGCGCGTCAGCGCCGCCCGCCCGCGGATCGCCGACTATCCGTTCACCACCCTGACCCCCAACCTGGGCGTGGTGGCGCCCGATCCCGAGCGCTCCTTCGTAATGGCCGACATCCCTGGGCTGATCGAGGGCGCGTCCGAAGGCAAGGGCCTTGGGGCCCGCTTTCTGCGGCACATCGAACGGACCCGCGTGCTCTGTTTCCTGATCGACGTGCTGAGCCCCGATCCGTCCGCCGAGTACGAGAGCCTCAAGTCCGAGCTCGAAGCGTGGTCGCCGAGGCTCCTCGAGCTCCCCCGGGTGGTGGCCTGGACGAAGGCCGACCTCGCGGAGCCCCCCCCAGCCGTCACGTTCCCCGACGCTTCGGCCACCCACGTGATCTCGTCGGTGACCGGCCGCGGCCTGGACGCGCTCGTCAACGATCTCTGGGTGCGAGTCCGGGAAGCGGGCGGAGGTGAACGGCGCACCTGAAGTCTGGACGCCGGCGCTGGAGATCCCCAGGCCGGACCCACGCTACCCGGAGCTCCTGCGCGCGCTGGAGGACGCCCCGGACGTCGTCTACGTCCGTGGCGACGAACGCCTTCTCGGCGAGACGGCCGTCGCGGTCGTGGGGGCGCGGAAGGCGACGGGCATGGGCCTCGAGATGGGCGAGCGACTGGGCGCGGGTCTGGCCGCTGCGGGGGTCGTCGTCGTGAGCGGTTGCGCGATCGGGATCGACGCGGCGGCGCATCGAGGCGCGCTCGAAATGGGTGGGCCGACGGTCGCCGTGCTGGCCGGTGGGCATGATGTGGCGGTGCCGCCGTCGAACCGCGCGCTCGCCACCCGCATCCTCCGCGGGCGCGGCTGCATCACGGGGGAATTCCCCGACGGCGTGCCGGTCGCCCGCTGGTCGTTCCCGCGACGCAACCGCATCATCGCGGGACTCGCTCGGGTCGTGGTGGTCGTCGAGGCGGCGCGGCACTCGGGCGCGCTGATCACCGCGCGGCAGGCGCTCGCGGCGGGCCGCGAGGTGATGGTCGTGCCGGGGCACCCGCTGCAGCCCGAGCACGCGGGATCGAACGAGCTCCTGGCCGACGGGGCGCATCCCGTGCTGCGGGTCGAAGACGTGCTCGAGGAGCTCGAGGGGCTGCCGCGGATCGGGCGCGATGCATCGCGAGCGGACAGGCCCGGGCACGGCGGGGTTCGCGCCCGCGTCCGCGCAGCGCTCGCGAAGGAGCCGCGATTGCCCGAGGCGCTGGCTCTCGAGCTCGGCCTGCCGATCGGCGCCGTGCTCGCGTCACTGACCGAGCTCGAGCTCCTCGGTCTGGCGTGCGCGTCGCCGGGACAGCGCTACGCGCTCCCGCCACCGCCGGAGAAGAAAGCGAACCGCGAGGGTGGCGCGGCGAAGCGCGGCGGGTGAGCTTTTTGCCGCATGCGGCACGCGCTCTTCTTCCTGACGATCCCCCTCGCGCTCGGGCGCGTCCAGGCGCGGGAGTAGGAGGCCGGCCATCGCCCGCGCGCTCCACGTCTACGTCCACGTCCCGTTCTGCGCCCGGAAGTGTCCCTACTGTCACTTCTACAACCTGGGCCACGACGACGGCCGCGAGGCTGTCTGGCTGGACGGGCTGGCGCGCGAGATCGCGGTCCTGCGAGGCTGTGGCGCGTTCGAGGACGCGCGCCTCGCCACCCTGTACTGGGGTGGAGGGACGCCGTCGCTCCTGGGGCCCGACGCGTTCGAGCGGGCCGCCGCGCTCGTGCTCGGCATCGCGCCGCGGAGCGAGCGCCTGGAGTGGACGCTGGAGCTGAACCCCGACGACGCCACGACCGATCGGCTGGCGCGCTGGCGCGACCGCGGGGTGACCCGCATCTCGGTCGGCGCCCAGTCGTTCGATCCGGTCCGGCTCGCGTTCCTGGGTCGCACACATGGGCCGGACGCAGCCATCCGCGCCGTCCGCGCCGCGAGCAAGGCGGGGTTCGAGGAGATTTCGCTGGACCTCATCTTCAACCTCGAGGTGACCGGCACGACTCCCGCCGGCCGCCGGAAGGCGTGGGCGCGCGACCTGGCGACGGCGTTCGCGCTTCCGATCACGCACCTGTCCCTCTACGGCCTCACGATCGAGCCCGGCACCGCGTTCGACTCGCGCGTGCGCGGCGGAGCGACCCTCACCGCGCCGGATGCGGCCTATGCGGCCGAGTACCGCGCGGCATGCGGCGCCGCGCGAAGGGCGGGCTTCGAGCACTACGAGGTGTCGTCCTTCGCGCTCCCCGGTCATCGCTCCCGCCACAACAGCGCGTACTGGACCGGTGCGCCGTACCTCGGCCTCGGTCCGGCGGCGCATTCGTTCGATGGGCTCCGGCGCTGGGCGAACGTGTCGTCGCTGACCGGCTGGGCGGAGGCGCTCGCCACGGGCGGCGATCCGCGCGCGTTCGTGGAGCTCCTGACCCCCGCCCAGCGGCAGCTGGAAACACTCTACCTGGGTCTGCGGCGCTCCGAGGGCGTGGAGCGCGGTCATCCGCTCCTGTCCGGGCGGGCGGCGGAGGTCGTCGATGCCCTCCTTCACGAGGAGCTCGTCGTCGAGCAGGGCACCCGGCTGGCCTGCACCACGCGTGGCTTCCTCGTCCTGGACGGCATCCTCGATCGGCTAGCCGAGGGTGCCGAGGGGAAAGGCATCGCCCCCCGCGCGGCCCGGCCAGGGATGGAGCGGCGAGACTCGTTTGACAACGTTCTAGGCCGCCGATAGAGTCCCCCTCGAAATGATGGCAGAGCACGATCTCAACGAGCGCGAGGCGCTGGTCCTCGAAGCGGTCGTGCGGACGTTCGTGCAGACCGCCGCGCCCGCCGCCTCGCGCACGGTCGCCCGGCAGTTCGACCTGGGCGTGAGCCCGGCCACGATCCGCAACACGATGAGCGACCTGACGCGTAAGGGGTACCTCACCCAGCCGCACGCCAGCGCCGGTCGGATGCCGACCGACAAGGCGTACCGCTACTACGTCGACACGCTGATGCGGCCCGATCGGCTGACGTCCGACGAGACGCGGCGCATCGAGGCCGCGCTCGATCTGGCGCGCACCAGCGCCGAAGAGCGGATCCTGGCCCGCGCGGTCAAGGCCCTGTCGGTCGTCACGCAGGAGCTGGGGGTCGGTCTGGCGCCGCGGATGGAGGAAGGCGTCCTCGAGAAGATCGACCTGGTAGGCGTCTCGCGGGATCGCATCCTGATCGTGCTGGCGATCCGGTCGGGACCCGTGCGCACGATCTTCGTGGAGGGGGAGTGGGCCGACTCCGAGGAAGCGCTCGGCTCGGTGGCCGGATTCCTGAACGAGCGCCTGGCGGGCCAGACCCTGCGCGAGATCCGGGAGACGTACCGCGACCGCCTGGCCGACGGGCCCGCCGAGCACGCGGACCTCGTCAACATCTTCCTGGAGCAGGCGGAGGGGCTGTTCTCCGCGCGACCTCCGGCCGGCGAGGACGTGCTGCTGGGGCCCACCGCGGGTCTCGCGGCGCAGCCCGAGTTCGCCGACCGCGAGCATCTGCGGACGCTCCTGCAGCTGACCGAGCAGCGGGACGTGCTCGCCGAGGCGCTGCGCGATCGGCGCGCCGACGGCATCGTGATCTCGATCGGGGGAGAGCACGCGATCCCGCCGCTCGTCGACTTCAGCATGGTCACCGCGGAGTACGAGATGGGGAGCGTGCACGGGACGATCGGCGTGATCGGGCCGACCCGCATGCCTTACGACCGGGTGGTCTCGCTGGTCGAGTACACGGCGCGCCTGCTCTCGACCCTGACGCCGGACTGAAACGGATCACGGCCCTGCGCGTCACGGGCCTTGCATCCGGACAGCGGAACTTCCTGCCAACTTTGCAGACGAGCTGAGTGAACGATGGCGGAGCGCGACTACTACGAAGTCCTCGGGGTCGACAGGACGGCCCCCGCAGAGGAGATCAAGCGCGCCTACCGCCGGCTGGCGATGCAGTACCATCCGGACCGCAATCCCGACGATCCGGAAGCGCCCGAGAAGTTCCGCGAGGCGACGCGCGCGTACGAGATCCTCCACGATCCGCGGCTGCGGGACCGGTACGACCAGTTCGGCCACGCGGGCGTCGGGGCGGGGAGCCGCGGCGGGTTCGGCGACTTCGATCTCTCGGACGCGCTGCGCGCGTTCATGCGGGATTTCGGCGGCTTCGAGGATCTGTTCGGCCGCTCGCGCGGCAGGGGGGGCAGGTCGCGCGGGCCGTTCCGTGGCAGCGACGTTCAGACCCGCCTCCGCGTCTCGCTCGAGGAGGTGGCGACCGGCGTCGAGAAGACGATCCGCGTCAAGCTCCTCCAGCGGTGCGAGACCTGCGACGGGAAGGGAACCACGAGCGGGGAGGCGACGTCCTGCCCGACGTGCCAGGGAAGCGGCGAAGTCCGTCAGGCGCAGCGCTCGATCTTCGGGCAGTTCGTCAGCGTCCACGTCTGCCCGCGGTGCGAAGGGGAAGGCAAGGTCATTACCGACCCGTGCCGGACCTGCGGGGGCGAGGGGCGCGTCCGGGAGGACAGGCGCATCAAGGTGCGGATCCCCGCGGGAGTCGAGAGCGGGAATTACCTGACGCTCCGCGGCGAGGGCAACGTGGGACCGCGGGGAGGCCCGCAGGGCGACCTCCTGATCGTGATCGAGGTGGAGCCGCATCCGATCTTCGAGCGGAGCGGCGAGGACGTGGTCTTCGATCTGGGGATCTCGTTCCCGCAGGCGGCGCTCGGCGCCGAGATCGAAGTCCCTACGCTCAACGGCGCGGCCGCCCTGACGATCCCCCCGGGGACGCAGTCTGGCGACGTGCTGCGGCTCACCGGCCGCGGGATCCCGCGGCTCGGCGGCGGCGCGCGCGGCGACCAGCTCGCGCAGGTCTCGGTCTGGGTGCCGACGCGTCTCTCCGCGGAGGAGCGCCGCGCGCTCGAGGCGCTCGCGGACGCCGAGAACTTCCTGCCTCCCAAGAGCGGCAAAGGGTTCTGGAGCAAGGTCCGGGAGGCGTTCACGACCTAGCCTCGTATCGCACAGGCCTGTCCGGCGAGACGACACCGGTGCCGGGGGCCGCGCTACATTGCCGGCATGACCGCCCGCGCCCCCTCCGAGCCCGCCAAATGGATCGAGCTCGACCTGGAGATCCCTCCCGAAGACGAAGACCGCGCCGGCGCCGCTCTCTGGACGTGCGGGAGCGTCGGATCATGGACCGTGCGTCCGGGGCTCGTCCGCGGCTACTTCGGCGAGGGCGCGGGCGACGTCGAAGGGCGCTTCCGGGTGGCATGGCGGGAGACGACGGGCCAACAGTGGCGGGGCGCGCTCAGCTCTCGGCCCGCTCCCGACCGCGACTGGCTCGCGCCCTGGCGGGCGACCATGGTCCCCACCCCCGTGACCCCTACCCTGACCGTCGCCCCCCCGGGGGCGGGGGGAGGCCAGGGTCGTACAGTCGTGATCCGCCCCGGACAGGGGTTCGGGACAGGTTCCCATCCCACCACCCAGGCGCTTCTCCGCTGGCTCGAGGCCGACCCGGGCAGGCGCGTCCTCGACGTGGGTTGCGGCAGCGGCGTGCTGGGGATCGCCGCGCTCCTCCTCGGGGCCGGCTTCGCCGTCGGGCTCGACATCGACCGCGACGCGATCGCCAACGCGGAGGAGAACCGGCGCCTGAACGGCGTCGGGACGCGTCTTCGGCTGGTCGAGGGGACGCTCGACGCGCTGGCGGCCGGCGCGCGCTTCGATCGCGTGCTCGCGAACCTCGACCGGCGCGCGCTCGAGCAGCTGGCCGGGGATCTGGTCGAGCGCTGCGCACCCGGAGGCCGTCTCGGCGTGGCCGGGCTCCTGCTCGCCGAGCGGACCCCGTTTCTCCGCGCGCTGGACGGCTTGCCGGTCGAGCTGGTGGACGAGCGCGCCGAAGAGGACGAGGGCGCGGGGGATACCTGGTGGAGCGCGTGGATCGCCCGGGAGAGCGCGTGAGCGAAGTCATCCCGCTGCCGGGCCCGCCCTGGATCCTGACCCCCGCGCAGTCGGCGGCGGTCGACGCGGCCGCGATCCGCGCGGGTCTTTCGGGAGCGGCGATGATGGAGACGGCCGGGCGGGCTGTGGCCGATGCGATCGCCGGCCGCTGGCCGGAAGGCCGCGTGGTCGTCTTCGCGGGAGGAGGGAACAACGGCGGCGACGGGCTGGTCGCGGCGCGCTGGCTCCACGCCGCCGGCCGGCCCGTCGAGCTCGCGCTCTTCTTCGATCCGTCCCGGGCGACGGGGGACGCGGCCATCCAGTGGCGGCTGGTCGAGCCGCTCGGCCTGCCCGTCACGCGGGTCGCCGACCCTCGCGCGGCCCGCGCCGCCGTGGACGGCGCCCGGGGCGCCGCGTGCGCGGTCGACGCGCTCCTGGGGACCGGTCTCAAGGGCGACGTCCGGGAGCCGATCCGGAGCGCGGTCGAAGCGCTCGACGCATCGGAGCTCCCGGTCGTGGCGGTCGACGGGCCGTCGGGCCTCGACGGGGAGACCGGCCGCGTCCGGGGGGCCGCCGCGCGCGCGGAGCTCACCGTGACGTTCGGTTTCCCCAAGCCGGGTCTGTTCCTAGGCGCAGGTCCGGAGAAAGCGGGAAGGGTGATCGTCGCGCCGCTCGGAGTCCCGCCCGCCGCGCTGGCGTCCGCCGGGGAGGCCCCGCTCGAGTGGATCGGGCTGGCGGATGCCGCGGCTGCGCTGCCGGCCCGGCGGCACGGCGTACACAAGGGCGCGGCCGGACGGCTCCTCGTCGTCGCCGGCTCGGCGGCCTACCGGGGGGCCGCGGTCCTGACCGCCGGGGCCGCGCTCCGGTCGGGAGCCGGGATTTGCGTGGTCGCGACGCCCGAGCCGGTCGTGAAGGCGCTCGTCGCTGCGCTCCCGGAAGCGATCGCGCTCGCGCTTCCGGTGACGAAGTCGGGCGCGCTCTCCGCGAAGGCGGGCGAGCTGCTGGCGGACGCGGCG